>SHZL01000002.1 GCA_009692275.1 Lysobacterales bacterium
CATCAGGCATTCCTGTTCCGGAAATTTACGTCCTGGAGCAGGAGGCTGGAATCAATGCCTTTGCTGCCGGTTACACACCGGCTGATGCAGCCATAACTGTCACCCGCGGAACCCTGGAAAAGCTCAGCCGCGAGGAGTTACAGGGCGTTGTTGCACATGAATTCAGCCATATCCTCAATGGGGACATGCGCATCAATATCCGCCTCATGGGGGCCCTGTTTGGCATACTCTTGCTGGCGATCGCAGGTCGGCGAATCCTCATGCACAGCCATTTTGGCCGATCGCGGGATAAAGGAGTCATCGCTATTTTTCTCATGGCTTTCGGGCTGATGGCAGTGGGCTACCTTGGCCAGTTTTTTGGCCGCTGGATCAAAGCGGCCATTTCCAGGCAGCGCGAATACCTGGCAGATGCTTCCGCCGTGCAGTTCACCCGCAATCCCGATGGCATCTGCAGTGCGCTAAAGAAAATTGCCGTTGTCAGTGGGGGTTCTCACCTCGCTGCGGATACAGAGGAAATCAGTCACATGCTGTTTGGAGATGGGCGGCAAATGTTCCTGTTTTCAACGCATCCGCCATTGCTTGATCGCATCCGCCGCATTGAGCCGCGCTTCCAGGCCGAAGATCTTGAGCGCCTTGCGGCCAGCATGGCCCGCAACGAGTCCGGTCCGGGGCAGCGGCAGGAATCCCCTGCGCTGGCAGCAGGCGGCGCGGCAGGCGCCGCAAATACAACTCGTACAGCCGGTATGGAAATTGGTGGATTGATCAAGCAGATTGGCCAACCCGCGTGGGAGCGCATCCTGATGGCTGCAACATTGGTTGCTTCCATCCCCGACCACGTCAGGCAGGCAGCACAGTCACCGGAATGGGCGCCCGAGGTGCTGTTTTATTCCATGCTCGATGCGCAGGCCGAAATCAGGGAGCAGCAACTGCTGCGAATAGCTCAACGCATGGGCGCTGACAGCGAAGGCCAGGTTCGCGGCCTGCTCAAGGCCGGAGGTGTGCCCACTTCGGCGCAGCGCTTACCCCTGCTTGACCTGGCTTTCCCGGCACTGAAAAGGCGGCCGCCAGAGTTTGTGTCACGCGTTCTGGCCACGGTGCAGGACCTCCTGCAGGTGGATGGCCGTGTTGAGGTCTTTGAATACCTGCTGGCGCGGATCATCACCCAGCACCTGTGGGAGTCGCAGAACCCGCACCGGGCGGTCCTGTCCGGCAGCCTGCCTCTGGGCCGCTGCATGCCGCAGGTTTCGCGTGTGCTTGCCATACTCGCGATGCATGGGCATGCAGCAAGGGCAGAGGCAGAACTGGCATATCGGGCCGGAATGAAATGCCTGGCTGTTCAGGATAGCGCTGACATGCCGGCGACCGCTGACTGGGTGCTGTCGCTGGACGCGGACCTGCCGAAGCTGGACCAGTTGCGCGCTGCTGACAAGCAGCAACTGGTAAGCGCGTTGTTGTCGACTACGATGTACGACGACCGGTTCGAGCCCGCCGAACTGGAACTACTCAGGGTAATCTGTGGCCTGGTTCATGTTCCCTTGCCCATGCTGAGTGGACAATCCCCGGAATCCTGAGTACGGCTTCAGAGTTCTGCGGCAAATTTTTCGGCAATCATGATGGTAGGCGCATTGGTATTGCCGGATACCAGGCGTGGCATGATCGAAGCATCAACCACGGACAGCCCTGCAAGCCCCCGCACATTGAGACTGGAATCAACTACAGCCAGGTCATCCATTCCCATCTTGCAGGTGCCGATCGGGTGATAGATGGACTCCGCTTTCTTGCGGATAAAATCAAGCAAGTCCGCGTCGGACCTCAGTGCTGCTCCGGGATAAATTTCATCACCCACTGCATCACTGAAGGCAGGCTGGGCAAAAATCTCACGTGACAGGCGGGCGCACTCGATCATCATGGTGCGGTCGTACCCGGTACCGAGATATCGTGGTTGCAATGCGGGAGCATCTGCCGGATTGGCAGAATGCAGGGAAATTTCGCCGCGGCTTTCAGGCTGAAGGGCACAGGCGTGTATTGTCATGCCGTGGCCGGGGAGTTTGTTGCGGCCATGGTCGTCCAGCAGGGCCGGCACGAAGTGCATCTGGATGTCCGGTCTGCTGTCGGTCGCGTGCCTGCTGGTAATGAAGCCACCTGCCTCGGCAATGTTGGAGCTGCCGGGGCCCCTGCGGTCAAACAGGTAACGCAGGGCGACGGCCCAGTCATTGAGCTGGTCATAGGTCAGCGCTGTATGGCTTTTTACCAGGGTGCAAATATCCAGGTGATCCTGCAGGTTCTTGCCGACACCCTCAAGCGCAAGCTGGATCTTGATATCATGCCGTTTCAGCTCAGCCGCCGGCCCAATGCCGGAAAGCATCAGCAGGTGAGGGGAATTGATGGCGCCAGCAGCAAGAATGATGCGACCACCCGTATCCCTGTCATGGACAGCACCATGGCGGTACTGGATGCCAACTGCCCGTCTGCCATCGAGCACAATCCGTTCAGCCAGCGCGCCCGTGCGGATCGTGAGGTTAGTCCTTCTCGAGGCGGGCTTCAGGTAGGCGACCGCTGCACTGCACCGACGGCCCTTGCGCTGGGTCACCTGGTAGAAGCCAAAGCCGCGCTGATTTTCCCCGTTGAAGTCAGCGTTTTCAGCGTGGCCGGCTTGCTGTGCGGCTTCGAGAAATACTTTGGAAAGCGAGTTGCTGTGGCGCAAGTTCTGGACGCTGACTGGGCCGTCAATCCCATGGAACCTGGAAGGGCCGTTTTCCTGGTCTTCTGAACTAATGAAATAAGGCAGGACAGATTCGTAGTCCCAGCCTTTGTTACCGGCCCCCGCCCAGGCATCGTAATCCCGGCGGTGGCCGCGACAGTAACACATGGCGTTGATCGAACTGGACCCGCCGAGCACACGCCCCCGTGGCCAGTAGAGCCTGCGGCCATTCAACCCTGGCTGGGGCTCGGTTTCATACGACCAATTAAGGCTTTTCAGCTTTACCAGCCGGGCGAGACCGGCCGGCATATGGATGAACGGATGCCAGTCGCGCCCGCCTGCCTCAAGCAGAAGAACACGGTTGTTGGGGTTGGCGCTCAACCGGTTGGCCAGAACACAGCCGGCGGATCCGGCGCCTATGATAATGAAATCGTATTCCATTCGTTGGCGTATTGGTGGGACTCAGCATGATAACCAAATAAGGCCAAGGCGCAAGCTGTGAGCGCGGGGAGACTGCGTTCAAGTCATAATGGGCAATGCCTGTTGAGTCTGGAAAACCGGGACGAAAGAGCGTTCTTGAGCGCCTGGTCACCGTTGCGCACGATGAATGGCCCCGTCTCGTTCTGGCATTCCTGTATTTCTTCTTCCTGCTGGGCGGGTACTTCATGTTGCGCCCCATTCGCGGAACCGTTGCCGCCAACAACAGCGACGATTTGCCCTGGCTGTACACCGCGACGTTCCTCACAATGATTGCGATCGTACCCCTGTTTGGGTTTCTGGTAGCGCGCTTTCGACGCAGCCAGTTCATCCCCGCCATTTACCTGTTTTTCATCAGTAACCTGGTGTTGTTCATCGTTACGTTCACCGGTGCCGAACCGCCAGCCTGGGTGCAGCAGGTTTTCTACGTCTGGCTCAGCGTGTTCAACCTGTTTGTGGTGTCGGTATTCTGGAGTTTCATGACCGATATCTTTCGTCCGGGACAGGCCCAGCGGTTGTTTGGATTCATCATGGCCGGGGGGAGCCTGGGCGCCGTGATTGGCCCCAGGCTGACGGTGGGACTGGTGAATGCAAACGGTGTGACCGGGGTCATGCTTGTTTCCCTGGTTTTCCTGGTCGCGGCTACCGTCCTGGCCATCAGCCTGGGACGGTATGACCTCAAAGTCACGCACGCACGGGCGGAAGCAATCGGTGGCGGAGTATGGGAAGGAGCGGTTCGTGTTTTTCGATCCCGCTACCTGCTTCTTGCGTGCCTGTTGTTGCTGCTGCACAACCTGGCATCGACCTTCCTGTATAACGGCCTGGCCGTATTGGTTGATCAGAATGTGGCGGGCTTCGACCAGCGCACGATCTTTTTTGCCTGGACTGATTTCATCGTCCAGATCATTGCATTCATTTTGCAGTTCTTTGTTACATCGCGACTGGTCAATAGCCTCGGCATGCCCAAGACCCTGGTGCTGGTGCCCGCGCTGCTGGCGGGAGGGTTTGTCATTCTCGGCGGCAGCCTGGGCCTGGTGTTGTTTACTGCCGTTGGCGTTGTGCAGCGGTCACTGAACTACGGAATTCTCGGACCAACCAAGGAAATGCTGTTCACCGTAGTCGACCGCGAAGCCCGGTATAAGAGCAAGAACTTCATTGACACGGCAATCTATCGGGGCAGTGATGTGGTTGCCAGTTGGGTGTTCAAAGGCCTCATGAGCGCCGGACTCCCGCTGGCCCATGTCGCCTGGGCTTATGTGCCGGTCATGGGACTGTGGGCCTGGGCTGCATGGAAGCTGGGCGCCAAATATACCGGGCTGCGGGCGGGCATCGCTGGAGACGACTCTTCGCAGCAGCGGCCCTGCTGAACTGAGCATCAATGGGTCAGCGGGTAGAAACAGGGCCCGTCAGGGCTCTCGAGTTTCCTCACTGCGCAGCCATACAGACGTTCCAGGCTGGATTCGTTTAACAGCTCTCCAATGCTCCCTGCTGTCCACTCACCGTTGCCATAGAGCATCAGCACGTGGCTGCAGTAGCGTGCCGCGAGGTTGACATCATGCAGTGCTGCAATCGCGGCGCCCTGGGCTTGCACGCTGAGCGCGCGGATCATTCCCATGATAGAGACCTGGTGACGTAGGTCGAGATGATTCGTTGGCTCATCCAGCAACATGATGCGGGGTTCCTGGACCAGCAGTGTGGCAAATGCCACTCGCCGGGCTTCTCCTCCCGATAGTCCAGTAACGCTGCGTTCAGTGAGGCCACTCAAATCGGCCGCGTTCAGGGCTGCAATGGCTTTGGCGATGTCTTCCTGGCCCTCCCGCTGCCAGTAGCCCAGGTGCGGGTGCCTGCCGGTCAGTGCGGTTTGCAGCACGCTGGAATCAAAAACGTACGCGGTATGCTGTTGTAGCATGCCTATGTGACGGGCCAAAACGCGGCGTGGTAATTGGTCGATGCTGATACCATCAAGCAGCACCGCCCCGACATCCGGCGCGCGCAGGCCGGCAAGGCATTTTAGCAAGGTAGTTTTACCGCTGCCGTTGGCGCCGAGCAGCCCCCAGAAACTCCCGGGCTCCAGGGTGAAATTGAACCCCCTGACGATGCTCACTCCAGCGATGCTCAGGTCAAGGCTTTTACATGCCAGGCGGTTCATTGCCAGGTTGTTCATTGCCAGGTTGTTCATTGTCCGGTGGTTCATTGCCAGGTTGCTCATTGCCAGGTTGCTTATTGCCAGGTTGCTTATTGCCAGGTTGCTTATTGCCAGGTTGCTTATTGTTTCAGTTTTGCCCGATTCAACAACAGCAGGAAAAGCGGGACGCCAAGCAGGGCGGTGATTACGCCCACAGGCAATTGCTCGGGGGCAATAACCGTGCGGGCCAGCGTATCGGAAATTACCAGGAAAATTCCGCCAAAAAGGGTCGCGGCCGGTAGCAGCATGCGATGGTCAGACCCAAGCATAAGCCGGGTCAGGTGCGGCACGATCAGGCCGACAAAACCAATGTTTCCGGCGATGGATACCGCACTCGCCGTGAGCACGGAGGCCAGCAGGTAAATAAGCCAAAGCAGTCGCTGGGTTGGTTCACCCAGCAGCCGCGCTGTTGTTTCGCCCATGGCAAGAACATTCAGGCTGCGCGCCAGGCCCAGGCAAATGAGGAACACCAACGCGAGGACAAGCAGGGCCCAGGAAGGGGTGGTGGCATATCCCAGGTCGCCCATCAGCCAGAAAAGCATCCCGCGCAAGCTGCTGTCGTTGCCCAATGACAGCACTAAACTGATCAGTGCAGCCCAACCGGAGGCGGTAACAACGCCAGTGAGCAAAAGCCGTGTAGTACTCCAGGGGCCTTCCCCCCTGGCCAGTCCAAACACCAGCAGGATGGAGACCAGCGAACCCGACAAGGCAAGCAGTGGAGTGAATGCGCTGGCAACGCCGGCAGTCATGCCCAGCAAGGACGCGAAAGCAGCGCCCCCGGAAACACCCAGGATGTAAGGGTCAGCCAAGGGGTTACGCAGCAAGACCTGCATCAGGCAACCGGATAGTGACAACAGGGCGCCCACGGTCCAGGCGGATAATGCCCGCGGCAGGCGCAAACGCCAGAGCAAATCGCCCTGGTCTGCGCCGGGGTGAAGCAGTGCCTGCGCCCATTGATCCAGGGTCATTGATACCGAACCCGTTGCGGATGCCAAAAGCACAGCAAGAACCGAGGCCAGGAGCAATGACAGGATGAGCCATCGTTTTAACGCTGTTGGCATCATGGAAAAGAAACGATTAACATTCCTGAGTAGAAGCCAAACAAAGTAACATCACACATTCCGGCAGGCAACAAGCCTCTCGGAACGGCTGCATGTATTCACTGGAAGAAGTTTGATGATCGATCCCGACGGCTATCGCCCCAACGTTGGCATAGTACTAATGAACAACGAGCGCCAGGTATTTTGGGCGCGACGGGTGAACAGCGATGGTTGGCAGTTCCCGCAGGGTGGTATGAATACAGATGAGACTCCGCTGGAGGCCATGTACCGGGAACTGCACGAAGAGACCGGGCTGTTGCCTCTGCACGTGGAGTTATTGGGCAGCACGCCCGGCTGGTTGCGTTACCGCTTGCCCAAGCGATTCCAGCGACATTTCAGCAAGCCTCTGTGCATAGGCCAGAAGCAGGTCTGGTTCTTGTTGCGGTTCCTGGGCAACGATTCTGCCTTCAGCTTTAACGCCAATGATGAACCTGAATTCTGCGATTATCGCTGGGTAGACTTTTGGTACCCGGTGGATAATGTCATCACGTTCAAACGGCGGGTTTACAAGAAAGCGCTGGCACTGCTGGAGCCTTTGGCGGAAAATCCCCGCTTTGAGAGCACAGGCAATCCCTGATAACCCATGTCCAGCCAAACCAGCCAACCGTGCACCTTTGAGAGGGATTGTGAAGTCGTCATGATTCCTTCCGGTGATGTGGTCAATATGCCTGCGGGCACTGCCGGTTACATTACCCAGGCGCTGGGCGGAAGCTTCACCGTTTTCGTGGATGGCAACCTGTTCCGCGTGGCGGGGATTGATGCCGACGCGATCGGCAGGGATTTGGTGCTGCCCCCGAGCCTGCCGGAAAACGCTACCAATGATGACGTCGAAAAGCTGCTGTGGAAGCAGTTAAAGACCTGTTACGACCCGGAAATCCCGGTAAACATCGTTGACCTCGGGCTGGTTTACAGCTGCAATCTTGAGGTTCAGGAGCAGGGGGGACGGCTGGTTACCGTCGAAATTACGCTGACGGCACCGGGGTGTGGCATGGGGGACATTCTCGTGGACGATGTTCGATCCAAGTTGCAAATGGTGCCAACAGTTGACCGGGTGGATGTTACATTGACTTTTGACCCGCCATGGAACCACAGCATGATGTCTGATGTGGCCAGGCTGGAAACAGGTATGTTTTGAGGGTTAGCCGGGTGCAATCCCGGCTCTATTTTTCATGCGACAGGACAATGGCCTGCCGGTCACCGGTCAGTTCGACTCTTTCCAGCATTTCCGGTGTTGCGTAGATTTGTCCGCTTGCATCGGTCAGTAACACCATTTTTATGTCCAGCGCGTGTGCAAGATCTGACCACGCTGACAGCCCGGCGACCACAAATGCCGTTGCCGCAGCATCAGCCAGCCAGCCGTCCTTGCCCACGACCGTTGCCGACATGACTTCCCTGGCTGGGCGCCCTGTGGCCGGTTCAATGATGTGTGCATAACGCTCGTTGTTTGCGGTTTCGAGATAGCGCTCGTAATTTCCGGAGGTAAATACAGACTCGTCTGCGCGGATTTCCAGCGCGCCCAGGACGCCACCCAGGGGGTTTTTTATTGCGATTCGCCACGGCCTGCTTCCCTGGGTGCCGTCAGCCCTGAGGTCGCCGCCGGCATTGACTATGGCATTTTGCACGCCCAGTCGTCTCAGCTCCGCACCGGCTATATCCAGCGTAAACCCTTTGGCGATACCACCGAAGTCCAGTTGCACTGCCGCGTTACGGGAGTACAGACCATCCGGTGTTAGTTCAATGTCAGAAGTAGAAGGATGCCGCGCAACCAGCGTTGCCAGTTGCTCCCCGTTAGGCACTGGTCCATGCATCGGGAAGTTCGACGTATGAAACCCCCAAAGCCCGATCAGCTCCCCGATTGCGGGATTGAACCGTCCGCCGGTTTGTTTTTCAGCTTGCTGCGAGAGCCTGATCAATTCAAGCATTTCGGCATCAACCTTGATGGGTTTACCCGCGGCAAATGCTGCATTGATGGCCGTAAGCTGGCTGGGTTCCCATGCGTGCCAGTCCCGGTGCATTTTCTGGAAGCGGCCCTGCAGCAGGGCAAAGGCCTGATTGGATAGTTCCTCACTGGCGCCGGCAATGGACACCTGGACCATGGTGCCGAACACATAGAATTCGGCTTCGTGGACTGTAGATCGTCCACAGCCGGCAAGCAGCAGCAGGGCAGCCACGAACACGGCCGCCAATACAGGGGTTTTTACGGGACGCAATTGCACTTTTTTAATCGCGCTTGCGGCGCTGGTTTCACGACAAATCTGCAGTAACCCGGTGGCATTGTTCCATTAGTGCTGCGGGGGTCCGGCTGCCATAGGAATCCAGGTAATCGCTGATATTCGCCATCTCGGCCAGCCAGTCCTTCGTATTCACCTCCAGCAAGGCCTGCAGGGTGGCGGTCGGGATCCCCAGTCCTTCCAGGTTGAGGCTGCTTTGGTCCGGAACCATGCCTATGGCGGTCTCAACTGCTGCGGCCTTGCCGCTGCAGCGCTGAATGATCCAGTCCAGAACACGCATGTTCTCGCCAAACCCCGGCCACATGAACGAGTGGTCCGTGTCTTTGCGGAACCAGTTCACATGAAAAATTTTCGGCAGTTGGTCAGGGCGTTGGCCAAAACTCAGCCAATGCGTCCAGTAGTCAGCAAAGTTATAGCCGCAAAATGGCAGCATGGCCATTGGGTCACGGCGCACAGTTCCTACGGCGCCTGTTGCCGCTGCAGTTGTTTCAGAAGCCATTGCTGCGCCCAGCAACACACCGTGCCCCCATGATTTGCTTTCCAGGACCAGCGGAACAAGGCGCTCCCGGCGGCCGCCAAAAATTATCGCTGATATGGGTACACCCTCGCTCGCTTCAGCTTTTTCAGAATAGGAAGGACAGCGCGAACTGGATACCGTGAAGCGGGAATTGGGGTGGGCCGCCGGCCCCTTCGAGGGGTCATAAGGCCGGCCCTGCCAGTCGGTCACCGGGCGGTTTGAGTCTTTGCCTTCCCACCAGGGCTGGTTATCAGCCGTTAAGCCCACATTGGTGAAGATGGTGTCCTTGTGCAGCATGGCCATTGCATTGGCGTTGGTCTCCTGGCTTGTGCCGGGAGCCACCCCAAAAAACCCTGCTTCCGGGTTAATGGCCCAGAAGCGCCCATCATCGCCCAGCCTCATCCAGCAAATATCGTCCCCAATGGTCCACACTTTCCAGCCTGGATAACTTGCCGGTGGAATGAGCATGGCGAGGTTGGTTTTTCCACAGGCGGAAGGGAATGCGGCAGCGATGTAATGCACTTCGCCCTGCGGATTTTCAACGCCCAAAATCAACATGTGCTCCGCCAGCCAGCCCTCAGACCGGGCCTGGTGGCTGGCTATGCGCAGCGCGTGACACTTCTTTCCGAGGAGTGCATTGCCACCGTAACCGGAACCGAAACTCTGGATTTCCAGGCTCTCAGGAAAGTGCATGATGAAGCGGCGCTCCGGGTCAAGAGTGCCAATTGAGTGCAAACCCCTGACGAAGCGGCCTTCCTTCTCGATACGGCGCAAGGCCGGGTTGCCCATGCGTGTCATCAAGCGCATGTTGACCACCACGTAGGGGCTATCGGTGATTTCGACTCCACAACGTGAAAGCGGAGAATCTATCGGGCCCATGCAGTATGGAATCACGTACAGGGTGCGGCCTTGCATGCAACCGGAGAACAATTCGTTCATGCGGGCACGGGCAGCAGATGGCTCCATCCAGTTGTTATTGCGGCCTGCGTCTTCTTTGTTGGACGTGCAAACAAAGGTCAGTTGCTCTACGCGGGCAACGTCGGCGGGATCGGACCGGTGCAAGTAACAACCGGGATGAGTTTCCTGGTTCAGTTCTATCAGGCCACCGGTTTTCAGCTGTTGTTGAATCAGCTCGCGGTTTTCTTCTTCCGTACCTGTACACCAATGCACGGAATCGCATTGGGTCAGGGCGGCAACCTGGTCTACCCAGGATTGCAGCTGCGCAAGTCTGGTCACTGTGCGTTCCTCACTGGTGGCGCCTCACGGGGTGCCAGATGGTATGAGAGTGGCAATGACGTGTTCGATGTACGCGTCAAATTCTTCACTGCTCAGGTTCGGGGTTTGATGCTGGCGTTGCAGTTGCAGGTAACCAAGATAGACCGAATACGTCAACCTCGCCTGGTTACTCGCCTGACCCTCGGGCATTCCCATTTCGCGGAAGGCCGCTGACAGGTGCGCCATGCGTCGATTGGCGACCCGTTCCAGGACGGGTTCTACTTGTGGATGGCCTGCTGCCGCGCACAGGGCGCTGTAGACTTCGTGGGTCAGCTTTTCTTTTCCCACCCGGCGAAAAAATGAAATCAGGCGATCACGTGGCTGATCAATTTCTCCCAGTGACTTGCTGAGATTCCGCGCATCGTGTTCTTCCCAGCGCTGCAAGGCCTGTTCCAGCAGGGATTCGCGATTGGGAAAATGCCAGTAGAAGCTGCCCTTGGTGATTCCCATGCGCCGCGCCAGTGGTTCTATGGCCACTGCTTGCACGCCTTTTTCCGCAATCAACTCGACCGCTGCTTGCGCCCAGTCGGCCGCTGATAGCGTAGCTCTTTCGTTCTTGGGCGTTGTCTTTGCTGCTGCTCTGGCCGTCATGCGTTGCCCTCCTGAACCATCAGCTTCTCCCAGCATTGCATAAGTCTGCTCTCCAATTCCCGGGTGAAGCTGCTCGCATCCATCAGGGGCGAGGACAACATACGCTGTCGCAAACCCGTGCGCAGCGCGACCAGTTGTTCCGGGTTGCCGGCCAGCCCGATGGCAGCGCGGATGTACCCGCTTGCGCTGTTCTCCACCAGGGACCCCAGCCCCAGACCGGCCAACAGGCTTGCTCCGACCCTCGACCTGTGATCCTTTCCGGCCCTGCTAACTACCGGGACTCCCATGATCAGGCTCTCGCAGGTCGTAGTTGTACCATTATAGGGAAAACTATCCAGGGATATGTCTACCCGCGCGTAAGTTTCCAGGTGGCTTTGCTTGTCCGCGACAACACCCAACAGTTCAACCCGCCCGGCGTTGATGCCAAGTTGTGCGAAGGCAGCCAAAATTTCCTGTCCTGGTGCTGCGTACCCCAACGCAATATTTTTCAGCAGGAGGCGTGAGTCCTTCACTCCGTGCAAGATTTCAGCCCAGGTGTGTAACAAGGCCGTATTGAGTTTCGCCATGCTATTGAATGAACCAAACGTGATATAGCCTGATTTCAGGCTGGGAGATGGAGCGACATCGGGCAAGTTCCCGCCGGGCTGGTACACCGAAAATGCGCCTGGCATGTGCAACAGTTTCTCACTGCACAGTTCCCGGGCATCATCCGGTGGGTCGGTTACCTCGTCCACGATGCGGTAATCCACGGACTGCAAACCCGTGGTGTTGGGGTAGCCGATCCAGGTCATTTGCAGGGCAGCGGCACGCATCGCCAGCACGACCAGCCGGTTACCCTTGGTGTAGCCATTGAGATCAATGAGGATGTCAATGCCATCAGCCATGATGGCCGAACGCAAGGCGGCATCAGGCAAGGCCTGAACAAAATGGAACTGCTTTACCAGCCTTTGCGCCCGGCGCGTGGTTTCATCCACCTGCTCATGGTTGTAGTACAGGTAGACCTCAAAGCGGTTCCGGTCATGGTGTTCCAGTACCGGCAGGATGAAGTGCGCTACCGGGTGGTTTCTGCAATCTGACGACAAATACCCGATGCGCAGCGGGCGATTGCTGTCGCGGCTGGTGTTGAATACCTGGGTAAATACCTGGGCGGGCTGGCGCAAGTGCTGCTCCAGCCAGGCGCCGCAATCCCGGTGGGCCTGGGCAATGTCGCGGGCAGTGGCAGATGTGCTGTAGTTGAGCGAAAAAACAGAGTTCATTCGCGCGAGGATGTTGTCCGGATTCAAAGCCAGCGCTTGGTGGAATAGCTGAATCCGCCGATCGCTCCCGGTGAAGTTGGCGAGGGCAGCACATCCGAGGTTGTACCAATTGTCGCTGAAGTTGACCGCATGCGCTGATGGGGGAGAACTGAACGCATCCGGTGCTTTGGCTTCCCATGCCAGCAGGCTGCGCTCCAGCAGTTCCAACTCGGCCGTGCACGCGTACATGCCTGCTTGCTGTAGCTGCCTTGAGCCCGGGTACTCGCCTGCAGCGGTCTCACAGGCCTGAGCCGCTGCTGCAACATCCAGTGCTGCCTCGCCGTCCGCGGCGTTTGCAGAAAATGCAGGGTCACTCAGCCGTATGGCTTCCTTGTAGGCACTGACGGCCAGCTCCAGTTGTCCCGAAAGCTGCAACCGCACCCCTTCGAAATACTGTGCATTGGGCCGGGCCTGTGCTGTCCCGGCGGGCGGCGCCAGCAGCCCATGGCAATGCTTGAACTTCTTGCCGCTGCCACAATGGCAAGGCGCGTTTCGGGCAGTCATCTATTGGGCCAGCTACCGGGGGAGACTGGGATTGTTGCGGTCTGTCACGTATCTGTCAATTTCCACCCCCGCCGCTCCGGTATGCGAGGCCCTGACGCCAGGCATTGACGTAGGTCAAACATTTTTCCATACTGTGGCGTATGGTATTTTTGGGTACCACGGCTTTTAAAGGGAGAACTATCGTGCTTACACTCATGATTCTGGCATTGTCTGCAGTGTCCATCATTTGCGCCTTTTATGGCGCCCGGTTGATGGTCTGGACGATTGCCCTGTTTGGGACCATCGTGCTGTTTGTCGGCGCCTTGTCCACTCCAGGCTTGCTTGTGTCCTTGTGCCTGCTTGCCCTGGTTGCCGTGCCGCTCAACTACCGTCCGTGGCGATCGCGCTACTTAAGCGTTCCCCTGCTTCGGCAGTACCAAAGTATGATTCCAACCATGTCCGAGACCGAGCATACGGCCCTGGCGGCGGGCACGGTGGGCTGGGAAGGGGAGTTATTTGCCGGCAAGCCGGATTGGAAGAAACTGCTGGACATTCCCTTCCTCGAATTGAGCGTGGAAGAACAGGCATTCCTGGACGGCCCGGTGGAAGAGTTATGTGACATGCTCAACCAATGGGAAGTTACTCACCGCGATGCCGACCTGAACCCTCAAACCTGGGAATTCCTCAAGAAAAACAAATTTTTCGGCATGATCATTCCCAAGAGTTATGGTGGCCTGGGTTTTTCCGCGCTGGCTCATCGTGCGGTCTTGCAGAAAATTTCCTCGGTTTGCCCCGTGGCAGGTTCGCACGTGGCGGTTCCGAACTCGCTGGGCCCGGGCGAATTACTGGTGCACTGCGGCACTGAAGAACAAAAAGCCTATTACCTGCCGAGGTTGGCACGAGGTGAGGAGATTCCCTGCTTTGGCCTGACCGGGCCTACTGCCGGATCAGACGCCACCTCTATCCCGGACTACGGCATCGTGTGCAAGGGGGACTTCAAGGGCAAATCGGTAGTCGGCATCAAGCTCAGCTTTGACAAGCGCTACATCACCCTGGCACCGGTTGCCACCCTGATTGGCCTCGCCTTCAGGTTATATGACCCAGACGGCCTGCTCGGTGCCCGCAAGGACCTGGGAATCAGCCTTGCGCTGGTGCCGCGCAACACGCCGGGCCTGGTCATAGGCACGCGTCACCTGCCATTGAATGTACCCTTTCAAAACGGACCCCTGCGGGGCAAGGATGTGTTCGTTCCGCTGGACGCACTCATCGGCGGTGTTGAATCGGCAGGACATGGCTGGCGCATGCTGGTTGAATTGCTCTCGGTCGGCCGCGCCATCTCATTGCCCTCCTGTGCAACGGGCGGACTGAAGATGGCTGCGTTCGCCGTGGGTGCTTATGCGCGCATCCGTAAACAATTCAATGTCCCGATCGGCCGGTTTGAGGGGATTGAAGCTCCGCTGGCAAGGATTGCTGCCAATGCATATTCAGGTTCTGCGCTTTCCCGCATGACTGCAACGGCCGTGGACCTCGGCGAGAAGCCAGCGGTACCCTCGGCCATAGCCAAGTACCACACCACGGAAAAAGGCCGGGAAGTCATCATTGATGCCATGGATATTCATGGTGGGAAGGGCATTATTCTTGGCCCGCGCAACTACCTTGGCCGCGCGTGGCAGGGCATGCCCATCTGGATTACGGTAGAGGGCGCTAATATCCTGACCCGGAGCATGATGATATTTGGCCAGGGGGCCATACGTTGCCACCCTTACCTGCTGCGCGAAATGGAAGCCGTGGGAATTGCGGACCCGGTAAAGCGCATCGACCTGTTTGATAAGCTGCTGTTTGCGCATATCGGCTATTCCATTCGCAACGCAGTGCGCAGCCTGGTCCTGGGAATGAGTTTTGGCAAATTTGCTGCCGTACCGAGGGATAGACGCACGGCAAAGTATTACCAGAAACTGTCGCGGTATTCAGCATCACTGGCTTTGGTTTCCGAGGCTGCAATGCTTATGCTGGGGGGCAAACTCAAACAGAAGGAGCACCTGTCTGCCCGCCTGGGTGATGTGCTCAGCCAGTTGTACATCTGCTCGGCCATGCTCAAACGTTATGAAGCCATCGACCGGCCAGCGGCGGACCAGGCCATCCTGGCATGGGCATTTCATGACTCTATTTACAAAATTCAGCTGGCCTTGCAGCAGGTGCTGGACAATTTTCCCAACCGCGCCATGCGTGTGCTGTTGCATGTTCTGGTTTTTCCGTTTGGACGCCGGGAGCGCATGCCGGGCGACCGGCTAACCCACAAGGTTGCGCAACTGTTGCTGGCGCCATCTGATACCCGCGACCGTCTCACCCACGGCATCTACAAGTCTGCCCGCACCGGGCATCCTGTAGGCCTGATGGAGGAGGCGTTGCCGCAGGTCATTGCGGCCGAACCCCTGGAACGCAAGTTGCTCAAGGCACTGAAGAGCGGTGAAATCGAGGGCATCACCTGGGACCAGCAACTTGAGGCGGCGGTTGCCCGGGGTATCCTCAGTGCGCCGGAGGCGGAAATCATGATTCGGGTCAGAGCCCTGGTGATGGAAATCATCGCGGTTGATGAATTCCACAGTGAAGACATTCGCCTCGGGCAGCAGCTGGATTCCAGGCTGGGTCAACAGCACGCCGCCTGAGGTCTGCTGCTCGATATCACCCGGCTGGTTCCGCACGATCTGCGGCTTTTGCCGCAGCTACGTGCTCCGCGCATAATTCTATGATACCCATCAACAATTGAACTGAGGCTGCTTAAGCCCTTCCCGGCAATGCATGCCGCTGGACCGCCTCGGGAACCATTTTCCCGGGCGCGTTTAAACCATTTCTTGGGAATCCCGTCTGATACGTCATGGGAGGAGTCGCCAGGGTGAAAGCGTGGAGCGCGGCGAACACAGGCCACGACGAGGACCAGAACCTGGTTACGTTGGCGCTTGGCGGTGACGTTCCGGCATTTGAGTCGCTGTATCGCCGTCATCGTGACCGCGTACATGGCCTGGTGTGGCGTCTGTGCGGATGCAACCAGGCGCTTGCGGAGGACGTGTTGCAGGAGACATTTGTGCGGGCCTGGACCAAGTTGCATTTGTTTCGTGGCGAAAGCCTGTTTGGCACCTGGTTACACCGCCTGGCGGTAAATGTTGCGCTGAGTGATCGCCGCATTCGAGTTCGCCGGGCGAGGTTTGAATCCAGCCGCGATGAAACGGCGGAGCGGACAGCAAGCGGTCATCGTGATGTTCATGCCGCGGATCACCGGGACCTGGAAAGGGCGATCGCCGGGTTGCCCGAGCGCGCCCGCCTCACTGTTGCGAGCATGAGTGGTGACGTCCGGTTGCAACTCCCCTCCGGGCAACAGGCAGAATACACCGCACAAACCTTCAGTGGCGACATTGAGTCGGGTTTTGGTGAAGTATCAGGGAATTCCCGCGGACCGGGCCACTCCCTGTCATTGCATGCGGGCGACAACGGAGCCACCATCCAGATTGAAAGCTTCAGCGGTGACATCAACATCACTGGCCCCAATATCACTGCGCCTTGAGTTTCGGCCCCCTCACGACCCCTCACTCCCCCAGGTCTCGCCCGATCTCCTGCTTGCGACTGTGTACGGCTTTATTCGTACTTGAAAGCTTTACTGCGCCGCAAGCTCTCATCAACTGGGCCGTGATTCATGCGTAAAAGCGTGTTAATTCGCCGTTAATAAAGACTTTCCAATCCATTATGATTGGTGATACTATCCCGCCAAGCTCGGAATTAGCATCTGCTTGACCTGTGTCTGTTGACCTAAATCTGCTGATCTGTGGCAATGCCATCTCGAATCCGGGTTGACTTGGGTTAAAAGACAATACAAACCAGAATAAATTTTGGAGATTTTTCATGACAAATAACCGTAATCCTCTGTACCAGGCACTGCAGTACGCGCTGGTTCCTGGCGCAATGGCGAGCTTCGCTCTCGCCTCGTCAACTGTTTTCGCACAGGACAGTGGTGACGAAGAAAGTAGTACCCTTGAGCGTGTCCAGGTAACCGGTTCACGCCTCGTCCGCATGGACATCGAAGGCGCCAATCCGGTAACCGTATTGGATCGTGATGATATTGCCCGCACTGGCGTAACGGACCTCGGTAATCTGCTGCAGGACCTGCCGATGATGAGTGGCTCGCCCACTTCAACCCAGCGCAACAACGGTGGTAGCGGCCAGGTAGCCGTCGATATCCGTGGTATGGGTACCAACCGCACCCTGGTTCTGGTTAACGGCAACCGCCTGCCTTCGCTGTTCAACGACTTCTCGGTCATCCCGGTGGTCATGGTAGAGCGCATCGAAATTCTTAAGGATGGTGCTTCGGCCGTGTACGGCGCCGATGCCGTGGCTGGCGTGGTCAACATCATCACCCGCCGTGATTTCCAGGGCGCAGAAGTCCAAGGCCAGATGGGCCAAAGCTTTGATTTGGGCGGCATGAACTACTCCACCAGTTTTATCACGGGTGGCAATTCAGATCGCGGAAATTTCGTGATCGGTGCGGAATACGTACGGCAGGAATCTATCCTGCTGGCCAAGTACAAAGAAGACTTCTTAAAGACATCGGTTACGGTGTATGACCCGGTGGGTTTCCATGAGTTCGGATTCCAAGAAGGTCCGGGTGTTGATGGAGACGGCAATGGCATCGTTGACTGGATCACCTTGGGATCAAGCCGCCGTGCGAATGGCAGATTTACCATTGCCGGTATTGCTGGGTCCAAAACGATTTGTACGGATTCAGCAACGGGTGGCGCCTCGGTCACTGACTATGGCCCGGCCAATGGTGTTTGCGGTCCGGCTACGTATGATTATGCACCCACCAACTACATGCAAACGCCCTACGAGCGCAGCAGTTTCTTCGGCCAGGCCGACTACGAGCTGTTTGACAATGTAACGGCCACCTTGGAAACGCGATTCGCCAACCGCAGTTCGTCCCAGCAACTGGCGCCCACACCCTACGACTCGCGTTTCGACCCGAGCTATGCCAGTGTCGTGCCTGGCGTGGTCGTGCCTGCTAATAACTACTACAACCCGTTCGGCGCCGACATAACCCAATGGCGCCGTCGCATGGTGGAAGACGGGCCTCGCCTGTTTGAGCAGATCGTCCATGAATGGCAGATTATTGCCGGACTGACCGGTGATATCGGCGACTCCTGGACCTGGGATTTGAGCTACAACTACGGCCAGAATGACCGTTCCGACACAGATTATGGCCAGTACAGCGGTTCTCGTCTGGCCAAAGCCATGGGTCCCTCCTTTCTTGACCCGGCGACTGGCCGGGTAACCTGTGGCACGCCAGGTGCCCCGGATCCGGATACGGCTTGTGTTCCACTGAATATCTTCACCAACCCGGTCAGCAATCCCATTACCGAGGATATGCTGAACTACATAGGGGTTCCTTTGAATGATCGCTCCCAAAACGTTCGCCAGGTTACCAACCTGACGTTTATGGGTAACGCCTACGAACTGCCGGCCGGCCCCCTGGGCGTCGCCGCTGGTTTTGAGCGACGTTCAGAGGCTTACCAGTACATACCTGATTCCGGCAAGGCAACCGGGGCTGTGACCGGCAATGTCGGCATGGGCACCAAAGGGCAATATAACGTTGATTCCTTCTTCGGCGAAGTCAATGTTCCGCTGCTGTCAGGGGTCACGGGAGCTGAAATGCTGGAAATCGGTGTCAGTGCCCGTTACGACGATTTCTCAATTTTCCCCTCGTCCACGACCTGGCAGTTCGCGTTTCGCTGGAAACCGGTTAACGACCTGTTGATCCGGGCAACCGCGGGTAACGTGTACCGCGAGCCGAACGTCTCCGAGCTGTTTGGCGGTATTGGCGACAACTTCCCCACGACATCCGACCCATGTTCAGGCCAGGGTGGTACCCCGGGCTGTGAGGATGTTCCTGTCGGCTATGTGCAAAGCGACTCGCAGTCACGTACCCGCGCTGGCGGTAATATCAACATTACCCCGGAAGAGGGCGATACGTTCACTACCGGCTTGGCCTGGACTCCGGAATTCGCGGACGGTTTCAGCATGACGCTCGACTATTGGAAGATCAAGATCGATGACGCCATCAACATTCCATCTGTCAACGTGGTGCTGGCGGGCTGCTACAACGGAGCCGTGCCTGAATACTGCGACGATATCGTGCGATTTGGACCGGAGTCTCCGGATTACGGTGGACTGGATTACACGCTCACCCTGGTGCAAAAAGTGGGCCCCGAATCGGCTTCAGGTATTGACTGGCAGATGAACTACAGTAGGGATACCGACATTGGTCTGTGGGATTTCGGTTGGTATGGCACCTACAACCTCTCGCGTGAACAGCTTACCCTGAAGGATTTTGACGGTGATGGCCTGTACTCGGCTGAAATTGCCGACTCCGTGGGACAGTATGAACACCGGTCACTGGGCGGGTCAGCGTCCTATCCCGAGTGGCGCTGGATGTTCAATACGGACTGGTCCCTGGGTGACTGGGGTGTGAGCCTGAGTATTGAATTCATCGACGGCGTAACCGAATGTGGCAGCCCCAATGCGGATGCGACATACCTCACTATGTATTGCCCGGACGATCCGCAGATCGTGAGCATCGACCCGGCTGATACCTACCAGAAAATTCCGCTTATCGACCGTGCCTGGATCAATACCACCAAGGACAAGTACTACGTTGACCTCGTGGGTCATTACACGGTGCCGGTTTGGGGTACGGAGAGTTCGGCAGTTATCACCAACCTGTTTGACGTAGCTCTGCCGTTCCTGAACTACGGCTTCAACGCCACGACGGACTCAGACACCTATCGTGCTTTTGGACGGTCCTGGTTCCTCAACGTGACTCACAGCTTCTGATGTATTTGGGCTGAAGAAAGACAAAAAAGGCCCCGCCGTTGTGCGGGGCCTTTTTTTGGTGTGCCTTAACACCCTCAAGCGCGATACAAGGAATGCTCCCGCAAGGTGGTGCGCATTAGCCACTTTTGGCCGAGCTGTACAGGGCAGCCGTGATGCAGTGATTGAGCATCCGGTGTGCCTGCAGGTGTAACGTTAAAGTGCAGGGTTGCCATCCCGGTTTCATACACGACGGACAGCCCGGAATGGTCATACACCGTTTCACCACCGGCTTCAGGCGCCTGTAGGCACAGCAGGAATGTGACCAGGCGCTGTCCGCTGAAATCCTTCAGCACCTTGCGGTTACGTTCAATTTGCTCCTGGCTGAAAAAGTCCACATGGGAGTGGTATTCCTCGCCCGGTTCATAGGCAATGATGGAACAGGGTTCAATCGTGTCCACGGTGTGTGCGCAATGCTGCGCAATGCGGCGCTCCACCGTGCGCACGACAGCATCCGAAACCAGGGCCCCCAGCGGGCATCCGCGGCCCGTGAATTGCGAGTTCTCAGTCAGCCCGGCGAGTGTCTTGCCGGTGTACTGCTCCGGTTGGGCCAGCGCTCCCCTGGCCACGTAGATCAGGTGGGCACATTCCTCCCGGGTCGCAAAGTTTCGACATATGGTTACCCGTGGGCTTTGCGCCAGTTGTTCCCAGCGCAGCGCTGGAGATGCAACAGCAGCTTGTGCGCCAGCCTTTACGGTCAGTCGCCCCAGCCCATCCAGGTGAATCCCGGGATGACCCAGGGAGGCAAAATGAGATTCCACCCTGGGGATGATGGGTTTACGCGAGAAGTCTATGGTGATTCCTTCTTGCAGGAGTTGCTGCAACAGGGGCCTGGCAGCAGCATGATTCTGCTTTAACGCGGCGTACCAGGTTGACGCGGATTGGCCACATTCGCTGTCTGGCGCCAGTGCGTCGGCCGCGTGCAAAGCATCAGGATAGCCCGCGTCATTGGCACGGAGCAGCAGGGCGCGGGCAAATCCCGCATCACGAGTCACACCTGCTCCCAAGGCAAAGCGCAAGCCCAGCGAGTAGTAGGCGGGTGGATAAGCCAGGGTGCAGGCTCGGGCAAATGCGCTCGCGGCTTCAGTTTCTGTATGGTCCTCGCCATACAGGTAAGCCACATCCCATGCGGCGCGTTGGAAACCAACATCCGCCAGGCCTTGCAGCAGGGTAATGGCTTTGGCGCGGGAATAAGGCACACCCAGTCCGCGCAGATGCAGGTTTGCCAGCCGATCAATGGCGGGCGCAACTCCGGCGCTTGCTGCGCGTTCCAGCCAGCGGGCGGCTTCGGCATGGGCGCCGGGCAGTGCTGTGGCCTGGATGTAATAAACCCCCAACAGCCACTGGGCTGCGGCACCATGGGATCCCTCAGCAAGCCCCAGCAGTATGTTCAGCCCCCGCTGGCACTGGTCCGAATCTGCCGGGAATTCAATTAAGTGGTTCGCCAACTCCATGCGGGCATGGCTATTCCCGCTGAGCGCGGCCCGTTCGAGTGCTGCTAAATCGGCCCCGGGCATAAAAGTCGATAGTTCCCTTGTCCGCGATTGCGCGATGAGTGTTTCAAGAATATCTGCTTGGTGTGGCAGTATACCTGAAAGAAATAGGCTCCCGTCCGGTGCAAAGCCCTGGTGGAATTGAGGGAAGAAAGAAGGGCTATACTATGGGCATCCCCTGAACCGGGCAGCCCCGGAACGGGACTGGAAACAGCAAACGGTCTTTAACGCAGCAGCAGTCTCGATCTGAATGAAACTTCCACGTGAATTTATCCAGCTTCTGCTTACTTTTGATGCAGAAAGAATGGCGGATGAAGTTCGGGCTTTGCCCGAAAGCGCCTGGCAGGCGCACCCTACGGGTTACCCGGGAAATCGTGCCGTGCCCCTGGTATCCGTGCGGGGAGAACAAAATGACCTTTTTGCCGGGCCTATGGCCGCCACTTCCTGGCTGAAGCAGTCACCCTACCTGTGGCAGGTGCTGGCAAGCTTCCAGACCGTGTTCGGGCGCTCGAGGCTGATGGGGCTTGCCGGTGGCAGCGAGGTTCCCATTCACAGCGACGTTAACTACCACTGGTATTCACGGGTCCGAATCCACATACCCGTGATTACCTTCCCTGAGGTAAGGTTTTATTGTCATGACCAGTCCGTTCACATGGCCGCTGGCGAGGCGTGGGTTTTTGACAATTGGAAAATGCATCGCGTAGTTAATCCGACGGAGCATTTCAGAGTGCACCTGGTGGCTGATACCGTTGGCTCGTCGCTGTTCTGGAACATGATCCAGGAATCACTGGACAGCAAGAGCCATGAGCTGACCAGGCGATTGCTTGCGTTCAACCCTGATGCAGCGCCCAAGCTCAAATTGGAACGAATCAATGTCATGGACGTGATGCACCCGGTTGAAATGGAAGTGCTTGCGGAAGACTTGTTGGCCGATCTGCTTGCGTCAACTGCTGAAAACAACACAGCCGAGGCAGTGCAGCGATTTGTCGCTTCAGTGCGCGGACTTTACCAGGACTGGAAATGCCTGTGGGCCATGTTTGGCGCCGATGCAGCTGGCTGGCCACTATATGAACGGCGGCGTAATCGAACACTGCGGGAACTCTACTCGATCAAAACTCCGCTGGTGCTGCACAGCACGGGCGTCGCTGCAACGCCTGCAATGAAAGCCCGGGTGCTTGGGTCTTGCTTGAGCACGCCTCTTCCTGAAACGATTTGAACTCCCAGGCAAAGATTCGCATTGTCCACCACATGGCGCGTACCGGTGGCACGGTGATCTGCCGCTGCCTGGCCTCAATGAAGAGCGTGGTACTGCTGAGCGAAATTCATCCCCTGGGCACACAAACGTTCAACCCGGTGCACCAGGCACACGCGTGGTACGGCTTGCTCAACAAGGAGGATCTGGATTCCGCTCGCAGCGGCCGCCTGAGCTTTCTCGAAACCATTGAACTCATCTCACGACGCTGCAGCGAACAAAACAGGATCCTGGTGTTGCGCGACTGGAGTCACCTGGATTACACCGGTGTACCGTTTACCCAACCAGGCTACCGTTCCCTGCTGGCCGAAAAGCTTCAAGCCTCTTTTGCATTGGTTCGATACTCCACGGTACGCCATCCCCTGGACCAGTGGCTGAGCGTGGCGCAGCAACCGGTATTCCGGGAGAGGTTGGGGCCAGCGCGGTTCCTGCGGGGCGCCAGCCGCTTTGCCGAAGCTGCGGTGCGGACAGGATTTATGCGATTTGAGGATTTTACCCGCGACAATGATACGGCCCTGCGACAACTGTGTGCCGGGCTGGAACTTGAGTTCGACTCCGGATACCGGGAAAAATGGCCGGCTTACACCCGTGTTACCGGCGATGTACTGCCGGGGCGCGGCAGCGGCGCCCACATCACACCCTTGCCGCGCCAGGCTATGGATGAAAATGACAGGCGCAGGTTTTGCTCGCTGCCGCAGTACCAGGCCATCATCAACAAGCTCGGCTATGGCGAGTGAAGTCTTTGGAATTTCCCTGAGCATGGGTGGTGGCAGGTATAATTGCTGCGATGCAGGTTCATGGCAGATTGTGTGATGGAAGATTTTTTTGGCATCTATGACAAGGCTCTGAACGCCGAACTATGCCAGGATATTGTGCAGCGCTTTGAAAATGACCCGCGCAAGTCTCGTGGAAAAGTGGGTGAGGGTCGCTATCGTCCGGATTTCAAAGGCACGATGGAAATTGATCTTGCCGACATCCGCCATGGCTGGGAGGACGTGATCAACACCGTCAACCAGAGCCTGATGTTCTATTTACGGCAATACATGAAAAAATGGACTGAGGCGTTCAAATCGGTCGAAGTGCACCACGAGGGGTTTCGCGTAACCCGTTACAATCCCGGCGAGCAATTTGATTGGCATTCGGACAACATCGGTGGCACCTACACCCGGGTGATGACGGCGATGTGGTATTTGAACACGGTGGAAGAAGGCGGCGAGACGGATTACAAATGGATGGGGCGGGCAATCAAGCCGCTGGAAGGCCGGCTGATAATTTGCCCGGTGGGTTGGCCCTATTTTAATCGTGACAATCCACCCGTTTCAGGCCCCAAATACACCATCATCACCCAGTTGCATCAACAGCGCCGGGTGCAGAAGCCCGTAAGCTCTTCAAGCACTGCCGTTTAAAGCGCGGCAGATAAGCAGGTCCCGGTGAATTACGTAACGGAGCGAGACCTGTGATCGATCTCACCTCGCCGGACTGGTTACTTGCGGGCTTCGACCAAGGGCGGGAACTGTTCCAGTTCGCCCGGGTTTCACGCCAGACCTACCGCGATTCATCCTTCCTGGATCATCGCATCAAACCGATGCCGGAACGCGTGACAACGGCCACCGGCAGTGAGGTCGATTTGACCCTCGGCAAACTGGCTGGCCGCCGGGCGGCCTATGTTTTTCACACGGCTTTTTGTGCTTCCACCCTGTTGGCTCTCTGCCTTGATCACCCGGGCCGGGCGCTGGTTTTGCGGGAACCCAAGGTACTTGCACGCCTTGGTGCGTTGCAACGGGACACACCCTCTGCTGGTTCAGTGCAGATGGGGCGACTGAAACAGCGTGTTTTCGGATTGCTGGACCGCAGCTACGAGGGGGAGGTCGTGGTCATCAAGCCGTCGAATTTCGCCAATTCGCTGGTGCAGGACGTGCTGGATGAAAGGTCCGGTGCTGGCGCGCAACACCAATGCCTTTTGCTAAGCAATGGTTTGCGCAACCTGATCATTTCAATACTCAAGAATGAGCCCGAGGCGCGGGAACGAATGCCCGTGTTCCTGGAGGCCCTGCTCAGGGACAGCGATTACCTTGAGCGCGCCGGCCTGCCTCCATTGGAATCTCTGGACTTGCTGCAGCAAAGCACAGTGTTCTGGCACTGCCAGCGGCATTTCTTCCAATGCATCAAGAGTCCGTCCGGCAGCCGGCAAGTGCTGCCGGTAAGCATGGAGACATTTTTACTCCGGCCTTTAGACACGCTGCTTGCGATCAATGAGTTTCTGCAACTCGGTTTGAGCGAAGCGCTCTTGAATGAAGTTGTAGTACGGGGCGCATTCCGTCAGCACTCCAAGACCGGCGCGGGGTATGGCCCGGAGCAGCAACATTTGGAAGCGCAAGCCATTGCACAACGGCATGATGCTGAAATTCGCCGCACCATGAAATGGGCCACACTTTTGTTGCGCGCCATGCCCGTTGAACCGTTTTCGGACGACGAAGAAGGATTCGCCTGAGCCTGTAAAAATTGCCCTTTCAGGGCTGGTCCTGCCATCTGAAACTGCAGTTCGCCGCCACGGTGATGCGCGCAGACGTGCCAAAATAGGGCGTCACTTCATGTTGCACGAATGAAGGGAACACCAGCAGGTCGCCCGGCCTCATTTCGTAGTTTATGGAGCCAACATGGTGGGGTTTTTTCCAGTTCTCGTTCCCCGGATCACGGTACATGTTGGCATTGGTCCTGGGATCCTTGAAATTGAGCACTCCGCCTTTGGGCATAGCAGCGGCTTGCTCGCCGGGATCTACCATGTATACCGCCGACCAGGAAGCATTGGGATGCGTATGGCTGGAAATGTACCCGCCAAAATGCGTGAGGTGATACCAGGCATCCGTTATGACCTTCAGTCGGTCGCACTCCTCGATTGAGTACCCGTTGGTTGCAGTGACCGCATGCACGATGCCGTGCAGGAAAAACATCTTCAATTCCTGTATGGCCCGGTTCGGGTCTTTGAACAAATCGAACGAGCTTTCGAATATCCGCACCTGGTTGCTGGGGATGTACTCCGGGTTGCGGTACTTCTCCCCTTCTGACTCCTGCGCAAGAATGAATTTTTTCAGCTCAGTGTTGAGCAGACCCGGCTGCGGATAACGCGACGAAAATACCGGTGTGGAAAAGTCTCCCCAACCAGTAATTTCGGGTTTTGCTGACGGGTTTGATGCTGGCGGGTTCGACATCCAGTCACATGCTCCTCTGCCTGGTCAAACTTTCAAGGCTATGCAGCCAACTGTCAAGCACTGATTGCGGCCATTCTTAACTTCCCGGCCTGGAATGGAACCTGCAGTCGCGGTCGAAGCCGGCCGCAGGCGACCGGTCAGCGTTGCACAAACCGGACGAAGCTTGTACATTTGGACTGAGGCCGCCGCGCGCCTTTGCACCTGTAGTACACATGACAGGATTTATTAAATGCCAGTGCGGTGGCCAGCCTGACCGGGGCTTTGTAACAAAGTCTTATGCCGGTTGGCGCCTGCACAAGGGGGGACCCAAATGCAGGGCAGGTCTTTTCAATCGTTCAGCCCCGGATCACTTTCCCGCTTTTTGGCCCGGGCTCTGTTTTTCTGCCGTACCCATATTTTTTCTGCTACGCCAGCTCCAGAAAGTACATCGGCCCTTGGCCTGGACTTGCTCAGGCATGAACTGCGCACACCGGTTACCGGGATACTGGGCATGTGCGAACTTCTGCAAAAATCGGAGCTGACGGGCGAACAGTTCCAACTGGCCAGCGCGGTGCAAGAGTCTGGTGAACAACTACTCAGGCTAATTTCCGGGATGGGCTCGGGGTTTGGCTCCCGGTTTGGCTCGGGGTATGACATCGGCAGTCCTGCAACGGTGGAGGGTAGCCAGGCCGGGAAGCAAGTCTTGAATGGCGGTATCCTGATGGAGCAAGTCATCCGCGCACATTGGCCCGCTGCTCACAGGAAGGGTATCGGCCTTTTTCTGCACTATGATCATCGTTTGTCCGCGTGCTGGCATGCGGACATTGTTTGCCTGCGACAGTTGCTGGATAACCTCTTGGCCAATGCCATCAAGTTTACCCACCAGGGATACGTGCTTGTGGAAGTTTTGCAATCGCGGCTCAATTCCTCGGGGCGTGCGGATGTGGAACTGAAAATAAGTGACACCGGCATTGGCATTGCGCAGCGGGATGCCCGCCGGATTTATTCCGTTCGCGAGCAGGGCAGTGGGGACATTGCTGACCGTTTTGGTGGTTCCGGCCTGGGTTTGTATGTCTCCAGTCGTATGGCTGCCGTGCTGGGGGGGTGCATTACGCATGAATCACCGGGATATGGCAGAACCTGCTTCCGCGTAGCTCTCCCGGACCTTGCCGACCCGGGAACTGAGGATTTCGGTCGCCTGCAGCCCGGCTTGCTGAAGGATATGAAATGCCTGCTGGCAATGAGGCCGCCGCAGGCTGCGGTAGTAGAGCAGCTGTTGCTGCGCATTGGAGTGCAGGTAACCTTAAATGCTGAGCCGCGGGACGCCAGGATTCCGGCCGGAGCAGACGTCGTTATTTGTGACCAGGTGTTATTGCATGAAGCCAACGACTGCGCCGAAGGCGCCTCAGGCCAAAGCACCCTCCTGTTGCTTTCTCCTCTGTATGCGCCCAATGCGGCCACTTTCGACGCCACGCAGGGGGGGGCTGCTGCTACAGAGCTGCCTCAACCCGTCCTGCGTTCAAACCTGGAGCCCTTGTTGCTGCGCGTGGCCTTACAGCGCAAGCTGCAAAGCGGGGCCCTTTGAATGAGACCCTGAGAATTGAGACCCTGGGAAGGGGTTAGTGAAAGGACGGGCTAAGCTCCCAGACGGTATTGACCAGGGCTTGCAGGTGGTCCGGGTCTACATCGGGGGTAATACCGTGGCCCAGGTTGAACACGTGCCCGGAACCGTGGCCATAGCTGCTCAGTACCTGGCTGGCCTCGTGCCGAATCACTGCGGGGGCCGCCAGCAGCACCGCAGGGTCCATGTTGCCTTGCAAAGCAACTCTCTGCCCGACCCGGGAGCGAGCTTCAGCCAGTGACATGGTCCAGTCAAGGCCCAGGGCATCACAGCCCGTGCCTGCCTGGGCTTCCAGGTGCGCATTGCATCCTTTGCAAAACAGTATTACCGGCACGCGCCTGCCTTCATGTTCCCGCTTCAGCCCAGCGACAATCCGCCCCAGGTAGCGCACGGAAAACTCCTTGAATGCATCGGCCGACAGCACTCCGCCCCAGGTGTCGAAAATCTGTACCACCTGGGCGCCGCTTTCGATCTGCGCATTCAGGTAGTCAGTTACCGTGTCAGCGAGCTTTTCAAGCAGCAGGTGCGCCAGCGCAGGCTGGTCGTAAATCAGTTTCTTGATCTTGCCGAAAGACTTGCTCGGTCCCCCCTCGACCATGTAGGTCGCCAGGGTCCAGGGACTCCCGCTGAAACCGATCAATGGAACCCGGCCGGCCAGTTCATGCCGCACCAGCCTGATTGCGTCCATGACATAGGCAAGTGATTCATGGACGTCCGGTCGCGGAAGATTGCGAATGTCTGACCCGGTTTGCAGGGGTTTCCTGAACTTTGGACCCTCGCCCTCGGTGAAATAAAGACCAAGGCCCATGACGTCAGGGATGGTGAGGATGTCAGAGAAGATAATGGCTGCGTCCAGGTTAAACCGGCGCAGCGGTTGCAGGGTGACTTCGCATGCCAGTTCCGGGGTTTGGCACAGTTGCAGGAAGCTACCGGCCTGGGCCCTGGTCCTGAGGTATTCCGGCAGGTAACGCCCGGCCTGGCGCATCACCCACAGTGGCGTCCGATCCACCTGCTCCCGGAGCAGGGCCTTGATGATCAGGTCATTGGTAAGTTCCATCGTTTTGGTCCTTGGTTGGGATCAGGCGCGCGGGCGAAGCGGGCGGCACAGTTCAATTGCGGCCGCCATTTCTTCATGGGTTGACTCGGCATCAACCAGCGCTTTTCCGGTCCTTTCCAGCAAGATGAGCCTGGGGCCGCTAGCCACTGCTTTTTTGTCCAGTTCAAGTGCTGCTATCATCGCTGCGCCGCTCACCGACTCCGGCAATTCAACCGGGAGGTCAAAATCCTGCAATAGCTTGCCGATTCGATGCGCGACGCCGGTGGGACATAATCCGCGTAATTCACTCAGGCGGGTGGCGATGGTCATGCCAATCGCCACCGCCTCTCCGTGGAGAAACTGGCGATAGCCCGTTAATGTCTCGAGCGCATGGCCAAAACTGTGGCCGAAATTGAGAATGGCCCTGATCCCCGCTTCTTTTTCATCCGCGGAAACGATTTGGGCCTTGTTTTCCACGGAACGACGAATGAAATACTGCAAGACAGCGGCTTCACGAGTTTTGATGGCCTCCTTATTGCTTTCCAACCAACCAAACAGGGCGGGATCCATGATGGCCCCGTACTTCACGACTTCAGCCATGCCGGCATTGAATTCGCGATCCGGCAGGGTGTCCAGCGTGGCCGTGTCAATGACGACCGCGTCCGGTTGATGAAAAGCGCCAATCAGGTTCTTGCCAGCCGGGTGGTTAATTCCCGTTTTGCCGCCGATGGAGGCGTCAACTTGCGCCAACAAGGTGGTGGGTACCTGCACAAAATGAATCCCCCGCATGTAACTGGCTGCGGCAAACCCCGTGATGTCGCCAACCACCCCGCCACCGAGCGCTATGGCGGTTGTGTCGCGGCGCGCATGCATCGCCACCAGGCAATCGATGATTCCGGACCAGGTTTCCCGGGTCTTGTGGTGCTCGCCATCCGCAATGATGTGCACGGAGACGTCCCGCCCGTGCAAGGCTGCTTGCAGCTGGTGGACATACAAGGGAGCAACAACTTCGTTGCTCACGATCAGCGTTTTCCCGCGGCCAAGGTGGCGCCTCCACACCTCGGGATCAGAAATAATTTTGTGCCCAAGGTAGACCGGGTAGCTGCTCCCGGCAGGTTTAACCCGGATGGTTTGCATGTCAGGCTGGATGACTTTCATACATGGCCCATGTGTTGGCAGATCAATTCGTTAATCTGGGTTATGGTGCTGTCAATGTTGCGATTCTTCACGGGAAATACGAGGTCCGCCACGGATTCGTACAAGGGATTCCTGATTTCCGCCATTTCACTGAGTGTGCGTTCTTTGTTCATGTCCTGTAGCAAGGGCCTTGACCGGTCCCTGCGCAGTCTCTCCATTTGTTGCCTGACGGTGATGCGCAGATAAACCACGACGCCGCTGTTCTTCAAGAGCTCACGGTTGGTTGCGCTTAAAACAGCACCGCCGCCGGTGGCGACCAATACACCTTCCCGTGCGCACAGTTCTTCCAGCATACGGGTTTCCCGCGTGCGGAAGCCAACTTCTCCTTCAATTTCGAAGATCAGGTTGATTTTGGCGCCGCAGCGGGCTTCGATTTCCTGGTCGCAATCATGAAACTCCAGGTCCAGTTTACGCGCCAGGCGGCTCCCGATGGTCGTCTTCCCGGAACCCATGGGGCCCACCAGGTATATGTTTTTCTTGCCCGGAGTCATCGTCGCGGACTAGACCAGGCGTGCATGCGGTGTGAACATTGGGTACCATGGCGGAACCTTTTTGACTCCTGTGTCTCCATTCCTGATGATTCGATTTTTCATATTGTTCACCGTTTTGCTTGTTGGCCTGTTCACGCTGGAGATTCTACAGCCGGCGGAAAAGCACGTCATCCTGCCATTTACTTCATTTGTTGCCGATGTCAGTGTTTGGCTCATCCAGTTTTTTGATGATGGCGTGGTGGCCAAGGCAAATGTCATCAAAGACTCTGTTAGTGGTTTTGGCGTCCGGATTGAGCGTGGGTGTAATGGCGTGGAAGCCATGATCATCCTGTTTGCGGCCATTTTTGCTTTTCCGGCGCCCATGAAGAACAAGTTGATGGGGTTTGTCGTAGGGTTCTTCGCAATCCAGATCCTGAATCTGCTTCGAATAGTCAGCCTGTTTTACCTGGGACAGTGGAACCAGGTGGCATTTGAATGGTTCCACCTTTACCTCTGGCAGGCTTTGATCATCATGGACGCGTTGGTAGTGTGGCTGATTTGGCTACGCACCTTGCCCCAGGCGAAGTTGCGGCGCGAACGAGAGGCTGCGACCCAAAAGGACGCCTGACGTGCGGAGAATTCCCCGATGAAGAGTAAGGCTGTGGAATCAGCCGATATCCTGCCTTTGTCGCAGGAAATTATTGACCGATTCAACCACGCAATGCATGCGGCCCGCGCAGTCGGCGAGCCTGAGCCCACTGCCATGGTACTGGCGACGAGTGACGGGGAAGGGTTAGTCACCACGCGGACGGTCTTGCTCAAAGCCCTGGACCCGGACGGGTTTGTGTTTTTTACCAATACCACCAGCCGAAAAGGCCAACAACTGCAGGTCTGTCCCAGGGGGGCGGCGACTTTTCTGTGGAAAACCATCGAGAACCAGGTGCAACTGGAAGGCCCGGTTAGCCGGGTCAGTGACGCGGAAGCGGATGCGTACTTCTCCACCCGTGACCGCGGTAGCCAGATCGGTGCGTGGGCGTCCCTGCAGTCCCAGAAGCTCGACAGCCGGGAAACGCTGGAGTGCAGGGCCGTGGAGTTCGAACACAAATTCGAGGGTAGGGAAGTATTACGTCCGGCGCACTGGTCAGGATTTCGTCTGCAGCCGGAAAGCGTGGAATTCTGGCAAGGCCGGAAGTTTCGCCTGCATGACCGATTGAAATACAGCCAGGCGAACGGTCAATGGGTGACGCAACTCCTTTATCCCTGAAGCGCTCTGTTCTAGTCGGTATAGAACTGCTGGCGAAAGCTCAATTCAAATGGCTTGGGTTCACCCTCAACCTGGACGCTTACAGTGAAATTGTACGTTTCCATGTTGGCAATCGGTAATTCGCCAATATAATAAACCGCGCCTTCCCCTTCCTCGATTGCCCGCATTTCAACCGTGCGGCGCTGACCCGTCAGGTTAATGGAGTTTGTCGTTACGGTCGCATGCACCGGGGTGCCATATTCGCTGGTGCTCTTGTCCAATACCGTAATGTTTATCACCGCCCGGCTGGAAGAGCGTTTTATTCCGTATCCCTGTGCTACTTGCGCCGGGAGCAAATTGGCATTGATGGCGTTGTAGTGAATTGCGTACTTCCCGAATGTTTCTGATTGTTGGGCAAAGCAGGTATTGAATTGGAGCAGCAGGCTGCTGAAGAGCAGGAGTGAAAGCAGACGATGCATGTGATTTCTCCCGGGTCAATGGTGCAAACAGCAGAAGAAGCGACCGCAAGGGCGATGACATTGCCACGAAGGTTAAACCGGTCCGGTTACCATCCTAGCAGAAGAATCAGGAATCGTAGCCCGATCAGTGCAAACAAAGGCGAAAGGTCAATCCCCGCAATGGGAGGAATAATCTTGCGAATCGGCCTGAGGCCAGGCTCAGTCAGCTGGAATAACAGCGGAACGAAAGGATGTCGCAGGCCCTGTCCCAGCCGGCTCAGGAATACTGCAGCATGATCAGGAAGAAATAGGTCATCAGCAACGTCATGAGCAGCTTCACCGCGGCGAAAAGCATGATTTGCTGCCACTGCATACCAGCCGATCCAAATTGGCCGACCAGCCAGGCGCCCAGCCACTCCAGTACGTACATCAGGATGACGGATGCTGTATCCAGGCGCCCAATGGAGGGAACAAACCTGCGCAACGGCAGCAGGACTGGATTCGTGACTTTGACCAGGAACTGACATACGGGGTTGTAGAAATCGGCCCGCACCCATTGCAACAGCAAGCGCAGCAGGACAGCGGCGACATAAAGGTCGATCAGGGTACCGACGAGATAACTTATCGCATTGGCTCCGGAGCCACTCACTTTCCAGGCCCCCGCGCTGCAGCAGCCAGCGATAATTCATTACCCCGCCGCTCGGCTGCTGCTGCAGCGGCGTACACCAGTTCCTTGAACTTGCCATCTGCGAAAGCGTTGAGTGCAGCCTGGGTGGTCCCGCCAGGGGAGGTCACGCGCTGGCGCAATTCCGCGGCGCCAACAGTAGTCGATTGCCCGGAGGTGGATTGTTTGAGCATCGCCCCCGCCCCGATACAGGTGCATTCCGCCAGTTTGTGCGCGACATCTTCCTTCAATCCAAGGCGGACTCCGGCCTCCGCCAGCGCCTCCGTCAGCAGGAAAAAGTAGGCTGGGCCGCTACCCGACACCGCTGTCACGGCATCCATCAATGTTTCATCATCCACCCACAGCACCTCTCCGGCCGCATGCAGAATACGCTCAGCCTGGTCGCGGTGGTGTGGCCGACAATGCTCGCCCGCGCACAGCACGGAAATGCCTTCTCCAACCAGGGCGGGCGTATTGGGCATGGAACGGATGATGACTTGCCTGGGGCCTAATTGCTGGCTGATGGCAGCGATGGTTGCGCCAGCGGCAATGGACAGCACCAGTTGGCCGGGCTCGATAGTCCCGGACAGTTCAGACAAGACCGCCGGCAAGACCTGGGGTTTCACCGCAAGAACAATGACGTCCGCCCCCTGGGCAACACTCGCTGCACTGCTGGATACGAAGACATCAAAGCTGGACTGCAGACGTGCCCTGGCTTCCTCGCTGGGCTCGGCCACCCGAATAGTCAAGCCCTGCTCCACTTTTTTGCTCAGCCCGCTGATCAGGGCTGTTGCCATATTTCCTCCACCGATAAATGCTATCAACATGTTGTTATCAAGCTCTTGGGTAAGTGCGGTAATTCCCGGGCTCATGCCCGGGGGCCAAACAAGTCGGTTCCAATCCTGACCATGGTACTTCCCGCCGCCACGGCAAGCTCGAGATCTGCAGACATGCCCATGGACAGGGTGTCCACGGGCAGGCCTTCATCCCGCAACTGGTCGAACAGACGCTTTACGTTGCGGAAGCTTTGCAGGGTCTGGTCGGGTGTACTGCTCGCCCTCGGAATAGCCATCAGCCCGCGTAGCGACAGACCCGGCAATGCACTGGCCAGTCGGGCGAGTTGCAGCACTTCATCGGGGTTTGCGCCGGATTTCTGCTCTTCGCGATCAATGTTGACCTGTATACATACATTAAGCCTGGGCATGCCGCCGGGGCGCTGTCGCGACAATCGCGAAGCAATTTTTTCCCTGTCGATACTCTGCACCCAACTGAAACTATTGGCGATTTCCTGGGTTTTGTTGGATTGGACCGGGCCGATGAAGTGCCATTCCAGGGCCAGGTCCTGCAACCCAGCCTGTTTTTCCAGGGCTTCCTGCAGGTAATTTTCCGCAAACGCGAACTGGCCCGCTGCGTGGAGTTGACGGATGGCAGCGACGGTCTGGCGCTTGCTGACCGCCAGAATCCTGACCTCGGTTACCGGTCGTTGCACTTTCGCACAGGCACCGGCAATCCTTGCATTAATACTCTCAAGTTTAGCTGTTAAGTCATTCATCTTGCAGGGAGACTATGCATTGATCTATCGTAGAGGCTGTGCGTTGTGCAAATGGAATGTGCGCTGCGCACATCGGCGTTGTGTCCCGTATTGTAGCGTGACAGGTTGGAATCAAGGAGAGATCATGGATATTGCAGAACTGCTGGCCTTTACGGTTAAAAACAATGCTTCGGATTTGCACCTCTCGTCCGGCTTGCCACCGATGATTCGTGTCGATGGAGATATTCGCCGATTGACGCTTCCCGCGATTGACACGCCCCAACTCAGCGAGTTGCTCTACAGCACCATGAGCGACCAGCAAAGACGTGATTTCGAGGCCAATCTGGAAGTCGACTATTCCTATGGCGTCGCCGGGCTGGCGCGGTTCCGCGTCAATTGCTTTCACCATGACCGCGGTGTGGGTGGCGCCTTCAGAACGATTCCCGACGCTGTATGGAAACTGGAAGACATCGGCGCTCCGCCGGTTTTTCGCGAAATTATTGACATCCCCCGAGGCCTGATTCTGGTAACTGGCCCGACGGGTTCCGGAAAATCCACAACGCTTGCAGCTATGATTGACCACCTCAACTCCTATGTGGAGGGTCATGTCCTGACCATCGAGGACCCCATTGAATTTATTCACAAGAGTAAGCGTTGTCTCATCAACCAGCGCGAAATCCACCGCGACACGCATGGATTCAACCAGGCATTGCGAGCATCCCTGCGCGAAGACCCGGACATCATCCTGGTCGGCGAAATGCGCGATATCGAAACCATCCGGCTGGCTTTGACTGCTGCAGAAACCGGCCACCTGGTCTTTTCCACCTTGCACACCAGTTCAGCCGCCAAGACCATCGACCGCATCATCGACGTGTTCCCGGCGGGTGAAAAATCCATGGTTCGTTCCATGCTGTCGGAGTCTTTGCGCGCTGTCATTGCCCAGACCTTGTTGAAGAGGGTAGGAGGTGGGCGGGTCGCGGCCTGGGAAATCATGGTGGCCAATCCCGCGATACGTAACCTCATACGCGAGGACAAGATCGCGCAGATGTACTCTGTCATCCAGACCGGGCAGAACCTAGGTATGCAGACTCTTGACCAGGCGCTCAATGGCCTGGTGAGCAGAGGCATCATTACGCGACAGGAAGCGAGTCGCAGAGCGGTCGATAAGAAGCAGTTCCAGTAGGAGTTTTCCCATGAGTATCGTAGACGGCTGGCTCAAACAACTTCATGAAGAAGTGGGTTCGGATTTATTTGTCACGGTTGCTGCACCTCCATGCATCAAGGTGAATGGAAAGATCCGCCCCATTTCCACGGATGTGCTCAAAGCCTCGGATACCAGCGAAATCGTTTTCAGCCTGATGTCGGAGCGCCAGAAAAACGAGTTCATTCAAACCAATGAATGCCAGTTTGCATACGCCCTGGATTCGGAAGTCAGGTTCCGCGTCAGTGCGTTCTTCCAACAAGGTAACATTGGCATGGTGTGCCGCAGGATCGAGAGCCGCATTCCTGGGTTTGAAGAATTAGGTTGTCCCGATGTAATGACTGAACTGGCCCTGCAGAAGCGCGGCATTATTCTGTTCGTTGGCGCCACCGGCACGGGTAAGTCCACATCCATGGCAGCCATGATGGGCTATCGCAACCAGCGCATGACCGGCCACATCATCACTGTTGAAGATCCCATTGAGTATGTGCACAAGCATGGCAAGAGCCTGGTGACGCAACGCGAAGTGGGTATCGATACGGAGTCTTTCGAAGTTGCGCTGCGCAATACCTTGCGCCAGGCTCCCGACGTGATCCTTATTGGCGAGGTGCGTACGCGTGAAGCCATGGAACATGCAATCACGTTCGCGGAAACAGGTCACCTGGTGCTGTGTACGCTGCATGCCAACAATGCCAACCAGGCGCTGGACCGGATTATTCATTTTTTCCCCGAGGACTTTCGCGAGCAATTGTTACTTGACCTCTCGTTCAACCTGAAAGCTACCATTGCTCAACAGCTGATTCCTTGCAT
>SHZL01000149.1 GCA_009692275.1 Lysobacterales bacterium
CCGCGACATACCCACCTTCGATTCCCTTGGTTACCACGGACACTGCATTGTGCGGGTGCAGGCTTTCGTAATGGGTGCATCGGGCCCAGAAGTCCAGAATACGCTCATCCTTTCCAAGAGCAGTCTGGATGCGACGTCCGGCATCTTCACAAAACATCAGGTTGCGCCCGTTCAGCAAGGCAAACGCCTGTTCATCTTCGCGCTTCACGGTGGCCTGAACCGGCGTTTTCAATGCTCCCTCAATGGCATCGACCAATTCGATAATTGGAAACATTTCAAAGCTGGGCGTGAGACGGACACGAATTTCTGCTGCGCTGCGCTGGCTGTGAGGCGTTGCGAGAATTCCTTCCTCACTACCGAGCCATTCGTACACCTGCTTCATGTCTACCCGCTGCTGTCCCAGAAAATCGCTCTTGAACTTATCCTGGATCAACTGACGAGCCAATGCAGCTGAACAAGGGCAGGTGCTCGAATAAAGAACTTCCAGACCCATTTCAAGGCTGAATTCACCTTCCTCCAGGATAGCAATCATTGATATGGGGTAACGTCGCCAGCCTTCATTGTCGCTTGCCAATGCCGGGCGCCGGGTGACGTAATCGAAATCAACCCGAATCAAGGCCCGGTCACTCAGTCCTTCGTGCGAGTCAAGAAACGCACGCAACAATTGCCTCAAGGTGCAAGGGTTCAGCAAGCGCTGGGAGAATGCCTCGTCCAGGTGAAGATAGAGCCGGGACATATGGATGCCGCGTGCATCTGCGTCTTTCAGGTTGACGTAAGCAGTGACCAGTGCGGAGGATTGGATCACTCCGCCCGCATCGTCTTCGATACGAACCGGCATTTCAATTTCATTCATGCCAACCCATGCCAGGACCCCGGCTATTTCAGGCCTGGCTTCATTGGCAATATCGGGCATGTCCCGCAGTGCGCTCTCAATCTTGCTCATCGCATACCCCCGCCTGGCCTGCCTGGTCCCGACTATAGAGACCAGATCTTACGCATATTGATCACGGCTGACGGCTGATTATCCGCTAAAAGAACGGCACTGGCCAATGCAGTTTTCATATCGTTAACCTGTGTTTTGGTCGGGGCGGGGAGATTCGAACTCCCGACCCCCACAACCCCATTGTGGTGCGCTACCAGGCTGCGCTACGCCCCGACACGTTCAAACTTGGTTAATCAAACTGAAACCCCTGGCAAACTGAAACCCCTGGCAAACTGAAACCCCTGGCAAACCGGGAGCCAGTAGCGGGCGGGTCATGTTAACAAATGCACCGTCGCTGTTAAAGCATTGAGCAGCAACGAAGTGGAGGAAGCCAGGCTAGCGTTTCAATACCCGCTTTGGCGTCTTAGAACCGGCTTCAGCGTTTTAGTACCCGCTTTAGCGTTTTAAGACTTGCAGTATTTCTTCGAGTTCTAACCGCACCTGCCGGATGATCTGGTGGCTACGATTGACATCATCCCGCGCCTCATCGCCTCTCAGCATCTGCCGCGCACCACCTATGGTGTAACCCTGCTCATACAGCAGGCTGCGAATCTGGCGGATCATCATGACATCGCCGCGCTGGTAGTAGCGCCTGTTGCCCCGCCGCTTTACTGGTTTGAGCTGCTCAAATTCCTGCTCCCAGTAACGCAACACGTGCGGCTTTACCCCACAAAGATCGCTGACTTCTCCGATAGTGAAATATCGTTTCGCCGGAATCGGCGGAAGATCACGATCAATTCCCGGGTCTAACATACGCTTCCACCCTTGCACGCAGTTTTTGGCCTGGACGGAACGTCACGACACGTCGTGCCGAGATTGGAATCTCTTCCCCCGTCTTGGGATTTCTGCCAGGCCTTTGGTTTTTCACGCGCAACTGAAAATTGCCAAAGCCTGATAGCTTAACGTTCCCGCCCCTTTCAAGCTCTTCCCTAATAGCCTCGAAATATTCATCCACAAATTCCTTAGCTTCCCTTTTGTTCAAACCTACTACTTCAAACAGGCGGTCTGCAATATCTGCCTTTGTCAATGACATGTTCAACCTCTTAATTGAGCACCCAAACGATGCTCCAACGTCGCAATGGCCTGATGAATTACGGGGTCTACGAGTTCATCTACTAGAGTGCTGGAAACGTTCTGCAAAATCAAGCCTATAGCGATGCTTTTATACCCTTTTTTTAGTTTTTCGTCGAGATAGACATCAAAAACGACCAAATCCTGTAGCAAGTCTGCTGCCTCGCCTCGCACAACTGTTTCGATCTGTGCAAATGTAACCTCGTGCGGAACCCATACTGCAATATCGCGGCGAATGGAAGGAAACCGTGAAATCGGACATGCATGCGGGATCTGGCGTTGTTGCAGAAGATCCAGATCCAGTTCGAAAGCGAATACTTCACCTTCAATATCCAGCGTCTTGAGAACCCCGGGGTGGACTGCGCCACACCATCCTATCGGCTTGCCCCCAAGCTCCACGCATGCACTGGCGCCGGGGTGCGCCCAGGGCTCGCCGAATGGCGTGAACGATACCGGCGTATCGCCCCGCAGCGCGATCAATCGTTCAACGTCACCCTTGATGTCGAAGAAGTCCAGTTTGCGAACTGGCTGCGCCCACTGCTCAGGCCAGGCCGAGCCGGTGGCGACGCCGCATATTCTGGAAATCTCCTGCAAAGTTTCCTGCTGAATATAGGCCAGCCCGGTCTCAAACAACCTGACCCTGGCCTGTTGGCGCCGCACGTTGTACGCGAGATTGGCCAGCAGTCCCGGCAACAGGGTAGTGCGCATCACGTCCATTTCAGCGGACAAAGGATTGGCCAGTGGCAAAGCGAAACCGGCTTGATGCACTGCCTCCAGCTGCCGACGGTCCACAAAACTATAGTTGATGGCTTCCTGGTAGCCTGCTGCGCACAGGCTTTGGCGCATGTGCATCAGGCTTACGGTATGGCTGGCAGCGCTTCCCACCGCCAATTGACCCCCGGGTGGCGCTTCTGGAATGCGGTCATAGCCATGAATTCGGGCAACTTCCTCGATCAGGTCTTCTTCAATGGCAATGTCCATCCTGGCCGAAGGTGCGGTAACGGTCCAACTGCCGTCGGCAAAGCTCACCTCCATGCCCAGGCGCTGGAGGATGTCCTCTACCTGACTGCGTTCAAACTCAAGTCCCATCAATTGATTGAGGCGGTCATGGCGCAAACGGATGGGGCGAGGCGCAGGCAGACAGTGCACATCTTCTTGCACCAGGACAGGACCGGGAACACCGCCACAAATTTCCAGCACCAGCGCCGTGGCGCGTTCAATGGCCCTGACCTGCCCCTGGGGATCAACACCCCGTTCGAAGCGATGCGATGCGTCGGTGTGCAGGCCATAGGCGCGTGCTTTTCCCATGATGGTTGCGGGCTTGAACCAGGCGCTTTCCAGCAAAATGCTGGTTGTAGTGTCCGTCATTGAACTTGCTGCTCCACCCATGATGCCGGCCAGAGCAACAGGTCCAGAGCCATCGCAGATGGCCAGTACGCCCTCATCGAGTTCCACCTCCGTGCCGTTCAGCAGGCGCAAGGATTCACCCTGGCGGCCGCGGCGCACGACGATTTCCCGGTCCAGTCGGTCGAGGTCAAATGCATGCATGGGTTGACCCAACTCCAGCAAGACGTAATTGGTGATGTCAACGACCGGGCTGATGCTGCGCAAGCCGCAACGGCGCAGGGCTTCCATCATCCACAAGGGAGTTTTCGCAGTGGGCTCTATCCCCCGGATGACCCGCGCCGCGTACCGCGGGCAATCTTCGCCGCTGAGCAAGCGAACGGGCAAGGCGTCATCGCTCTGGGCTGCGACCGAAGGAATGATGCGATCCTGGAATTCTGCAGCACAATTCGCTGCAACATCGCGGGCCAGGCCCCGGATGCACAGGCAGTCCGAGCGATTGGGCGTCAAGTCAATTTCTATGCTGAAATCGTCCAGCGCCAGCCATGAACGAAAATCCACGCCCAGTGGAGCATCGGGGGGCAATTCCATCAGGCCTGAATGATCTTCGGACAAGCCCAGTTCACGCGCCGAGCACAACATTCCCGCCGACTCCACCCCCCTGAGCTGCGCTTTCCTGATATGCAAGTCCGCCCCGATCTGCGCGCCAACACGGGCGAGAGGCACCCGCAGCCCGACCCGTGCATTGGGTGCTCCACAGACAATTTGCAGGCGCTCCGCGGAGCCGTCATTGACACTGCATACCGACAACTTGTCCGCGTCGGGGTGCGGCTTGCAGGCTTCTATCTCCGCCACGACAACATGACTGAAAGCAGCAGCCACCGGCTCGACGGAGTCAACTGCCAGACCAGCAGCAGTCAGCCGTTCAGCCCACTGAACGGCGTTTAGATCAACCTTGACCCATTGCTTCAACCAATTTGCACTGAATTTCATGGTGAACTCTGGCCTTTTGGTTTATGGAAACTCTGATTTGTCCAGAGTTTCTGCGGTACAGGGATGTGCCGCCATTTTCGATGATTGTAGATCATTGAAAATGAAGCCAAACAAAAATCACATTTTTTGTTTGGCGTGCTCTGATCATTCATGGATGAATTATTCAGAGCTTTCTTGTCAGTGGAACTGCCGCAGGAACTGAAGATCGTTTTCATAAAAATGGCGCAAATCGGTGACGCCATAGCGCAACATCGCAATGCGCTCAACGCCCATGCCAAAGGCATAACCCGAGTAGCGCTCCGGGTCGACGTTACACGCTCTGAGTACATTCGGGTGGACCATGCCGCACCCAAGAATTTCCAGCCAGCCAGGCTCAGCACCACCGCCTTTCTCCCAACCAATGTCGACTTCTGCGGAAGGTTCGGTAAAAGGAAAATAGGATGGGCGGAATCGCATGGCCAGCGAACGCTCAAAAAACGCATTTACGAAGGTGTGCAGCAGGCCCTTGAGGTCAGCCATGCTCACACCCTCGCCCACCAACAGGCCTTCGATCTGGTGGAACATCGGAGTGTGGGTCTGATCGGAGTCACTGCGATACACCTTGCCGGGCGCGATGACGCGGTACGGCGGGTCCTGCTGTTCCATCACACGGATCTGCACCGGTGATGTATGCGTGCGCAAGAGGCGCCCGTCACCGAAATAGAATGTATCGTGCATGGCCCGTGCCGGGTGATGCTCCGGGAAGTTCAAAGCCGCGAAATTGTAATAGTCCTGCTCTACTTCCGGGCCGGTGGCGACATCAAAACCCAGTCGCGAAAAAATATCCACGGCCCGTTGCATGGCGCGAGTGACAGGGTGTAATCCGCCACGCTGCTCACCCCGGCCAGGCAGGCTTACGTCCACTTTCTGGCTCAGCAGCAGGGCCTCAAGCGCCGCGGCTTGCAGAACCGTTTTTCGATCGGCAATTGCCAGGGCCAGGTCATCGCGGGCGACGTTGACCGCGGCTCCGAAAGCTTTCCTCTGCTCCGGATCCAGGCTGGCCAGGGCTTTCAGTTGCGCAGTGATCTCACCCTTCTTGCCGAGATATCCCACCCGCAGTTCGTCCAGGCGTTGCAAATCCTGACAGGCCTCAATGGCTGCGCGGGCGCGGTGCTGAATTTCCTTGATTGTGTCCACTGCCTGATTCCCGGAAAAAAAAAGGAAGAGCACAGGCCCTTCGTATTTTTATCCCAGGCTGGCCTTGGCCTTTTCGGCCAGAACACCAAAAGCGGCCAGATCGTGTACTGCAAGGTCGGCCAATACTTTGCGATCAACCTCGATTTCCGCCCGGTTGAGACCATCCATGAAACGGCTGTAGGACAGCCCAAATTCACGCGCGGCAGCATTGATTCGAACGATCCAGAGGCTGCGGAACTGGCGTTTCCGCTGGCGCCGGTCGCGGTATGCGTACTGGCCGGCCTTGATGACTGCTTGCTTGGCAACGCGATATACCTTGCGGCGTGCGCCGTAATAACCTTTGGCTTCATCCAGAACTTTCTTGTGTCGGGCTCTAGCCGTGACGCCCCGTTTTACTCTTGCCATTTTCCTGATCTCCTGATTTAGACGTAGGGCAGCATGCGTTTGATGGACTTGTGGTCTGCGGCATCAACCATGGTTGTGCCCCGCAAGCCGCGCTTACGCTTCTGTGATTTCTTGGTCAGGATATGGCTGTGAAAGGCGTGGCCGCGTTTGAACCCGCCGGAAGCGGTTCTCTTAAAACGCTTGGCCGCGCCCCGATTGGTCTTCATCTTGGGCATGGTGTTGCTCCTTCGGCCCTTTTTCAGGGCTGTTTATTAAGACACGCCGCTCAAGCGGTCACCGGAGTGACACTTTTGCTGTTGCTTGGCACCGCTTCTCTTGTCCCGGTATTACGCTAACTGTCTGCGGGAACCGCGCAGTTTACCCCAATTCCCCAACGCAAGGAACTGTATCTCAATAATTTATGACTTTTTGGGGGCTTAGGTCTTCTTGGGGCTGACCATCATCACCATCTGCCGCCCTTCAATGCGCGGAAACTGCTCGACGGTGATCTCGTTGGCCAAATCTTCTTCCACCCGCTTTAACATGGCAGTACCCAACTCCTGGTGGGCCATTTCGCGTCCACGAAAACGCAAAGTGATCTTGACCTTGTCGCCTTCTTCCAGGAAACGCCGCACATTGCGCATTTTTACCTGGTAGTCTGCAATTTCAGTGCCGGGCCGGAATTTTACTTCCTTGATCTGTACCTGCTTTTGTTTTTTCTTCGCAGACTGATTTTTCTTGTGCTGCTCGAACCGGTATTTGCCGAAATCCATGATGCGACAGACTGGAGGCTCGCCGTTCGGCGCAATTTCCACCAGGTCGAGACCACCCAATTCGGCAAGGCTCAGTGCCGCCCCAATGCTCATTATCCCGGCCTGTTCACCCGCGGCATCGATTACCCGAACCTGGGGTGCAGTAATTTCGTCATTACGTCTCGTTTCTTTTCCGCTTGCGATGTGAAATTCTCCCGTTAGTTTGCAACCAGTCCCCGCCGTTCGATCTC
>SHZL01000150.1 GCA_009692275.1 Lysobacterales bacterium
GGACGCCTTTGTCCAGCATGCGCCCGCGCCGGGACCGAGAAAAACCATACACCGCACGGTAGCTGCCAATGAAGCAGCCATGACCGGTTTCGTGTTCAAGATACAGGCGAACATGGATCCCGCGCATCGCGATCGGGTTGCGTTCATGCGCATCTGCTCCGGCCGTTTCGAAGGCGGCATGAAACTCCGCCACGTGCGGCTGGGAAAAGACATCAAGGCTGCCAACGCCCTGACGTTCATGGCGCAGGAACGTGGCCACGTGGAAACCGCATGGCCCGGCGATATCGTCGGCCTGCACAATCACGGCACCATTGTGATCGGTGACGCGTTTACCGAAGGCGAAGTACTGCAGTTTGCCGGCATCCCGAATTTTGCTCCTGAACTTTTTCGCCGCGCCATCCTGCGCGACCCGCTGAAGTTGAAAGCCTTGCACAAGGGACTGGAACAGCTTTCAGAAGAAGGTGCGACCCAGTTCTTCCGCCCGCTGACCGGTAATGACCTGATCCTGGGTGCCGTCGGCGCGCTGCAGTTTGAAGTGGTGGCCTATCGCCTGCAGAACGAATACAACGTGGATGCGGTATTTGAAAACGTCAACGTACAGACCGCCCGCTGGGTGCACTGTGATGACGACAAGAAGCTGGCCGAATTTAGCCGCTCCCTGCAGAGCAATCTTGCCCGGGACGCCGCAGGGCAACTGGTCTACCTTGCGCCATCGCGGGTGAACCTGCAGCTGACCGAAGAACGCTGGCCCGACCTGCGCTTCGCGGCCACCCGTGAAACCCTTATTTTTGTCGACTGAGCGATGTCACAAGAGCCCGGCAGGATTGCGCGGTTCGGGTAAAGCCGATACATTGCGTTTGGACACTCTCTTGCGGGACTGAAATGTCGGGTCAATCACAGTTTGCGCTGTTCGGCCAAAGGCGGTTCATGCCGTTTTTCATGACCCAGGCCCTGGGTGCGTTCAATGACAACATCTTCAAGAATGCACTCGCAGCCCTGCTGGTGTTCAAGGCCAGCCAACTGGCCGGGCTGAACACCGACCAGGTGGTAAACCTCAGCGCGATGTTGTTCGTCCTGCCGTTTTTCCTGTTCTCCGCCCTGTTTGGGCAATTCGCTGACAAGTACGAAAAATCCCTGCAGATCCGCCGGGTCAAGTTGCTGGAAGTGGTCATCATGTTGCTGGCCACGCTGGGCTTCTGGCTGGACAGCCTGCCCCTGCTGCTTGGAGTGCTTTCCCTGCTCGGGCTACAGTCCACCATTTTCGGCCCGATCAAGTACGGCATCCTGCCGCAAATCCTGAAGGACAGGGAATTGGTCGGCGGCAATGCATTGATAGAAACCGGGACATTTGTCGCCATCCTGCTGGGTACTATTTCAGGCCCCCTGTTAGCGGGGATTGATGTGAGTTGGGCATATTGGGTGAGTGCGGCCTGCCTGGCGGTAGCCATAGCGGGATACCTCTGCAGCCTGCGCGTTCCAACCGCTGCAGCGGTCGCGCCAGATATCAGGGTCAACTGGAACCTCTATACCGAGACGGTGCGCAATCTCAAGTTCATCAATGAGAACAAGACCGTATTGAACAGCGTACTGGGTATTTCCTGGTTCTGGTTCTTCGGGGCAATCTTCCTGGTGCAGGTTCCCAGCTACAGCCAGAATGTGCTGGGCGGCAGCGAAGGCCTGATGTCTGCCTTGTTGGCAATGTTCATTGTCGGCATCAGCGCCGGGTCATTGCTGTGTGAAAAGTTGTCGGGCAAGCAAGTCGAAATCGGCCTGGTGCCTTTTGGAGCAATCGGACTGACCGTGTTTGGCATCGACCTCTACCTTGCCTCCCCCCTGCCCGGCGGCAATTCAGGCGTAACCGCCATCTCGTTTCTAGCGCAGCCGGGCAACTGGCGCATCGTCATGGACCTGGTGATGATCGGCATGTTTGGCGGTTTTTACACAGTGCCCCTGTATGCCCTGATCCAGCAGCGTACCGCCGCGGCCTACCGCTCGCGCGTGATTGCCGGTTTGAATATCCTCAACGCACTGTTCATGGTTGCGTCTGCCGTCCTTGCCATGATCCTGCTGGGCGAGGCAGGATTCTCGATTCCGGAACTGTTCCTGGTGACGGCAATCCTCAATGCCGTGGTGGCGGTTTATATTTTCACCCTGGTACCGGAGTTCCTGATGCGTTTCCTGATGTGGATATTGATTCACACCATTTACCGCGTCCACGTGGTTGGCGAAGAGCATATCCCGGACCAGGGCGCAGTGATCGTTGCCTCCAACCATGTGAGCTTCGCTGATCCACTGATCATCGGCGGCATAATCCGGCGGCCGGTCAACTTCGTGATGTACTACAAGATTTATCGCATCCCGGTGCTCAACTTTATTTTCCGCACCGGCAAGGCGATACCCATCGCATCGCGCAGCGAGGATCCTGAAATCCTCGAGGCAGCCTACCGGCGCATACACCAGGTGCTCGATGGCGGCGATGTGCTCGGCATCTTTCCGGAAGGCGCCATCACCTGCGATGGTGAAATCCAGAAGTTCAAGCCGGGAATTGACAAGATAATATCTGAACGCCCTGTGCCGGTGGTGCCGGTTGCCTTATGTTACTTGTGGGGTTCCCTGTTCAGCCGGCGTGACCCGGTATTGAAACGCCGACCCTACAAACTGTGGTCGCGCATCGAGTTGCGCATAGGCGCCCCCGTCGCACCCGGGGAAGTCACGGCAGAGCGGCTGCAATTTGAGGTTACGCGGCTGCGCGGCGCGGACCGCTGATCAGCGCGCGAACAACTGGTCCAACCGCTCGAAAGCCTTGATTTCGAGATGATTGCCCGCCGGGTCGCGAAAGAACATGGTTGCCTGCTCACCCACTTTTCCCTTGAATCGCACCATGGGCTCAATGAGAAATTCAATTCCCGCCGCCTGCAGGCGGTCGCGCGTGCTCTCCCACGATTGCATGTCCAGCACAAGGCCAAAATGCGGCACGGGCACGCCGTGGCCATCGACCAAATTGCTCAGCGCCGCTTGCTCCTGTGCAGCCCTCGTATCGAGGTGACAGACCAGTTGATGCCCAAAGAAATTGAAATCGACCCATTGAGTGTCACTGCGCCCCTCTGCGCAACCGAGCAGCGTGCCATAGAAGCCCCTTGCGGCTGCCAGGTCATTCACCGGGATCGCAAGGTGAAAAGGCCTGAGGCTCATGAGGATTTCGGCCTGTTCCCTGGCTGAAGCGCCGGTTGGGGTGCAAACCGCAATGAGACAGAGTTGATGCAGTAGCGCATGCCTGTGGGCAGCGGGCCGTCCGGAAACAGGTGTCCAAGGTGCGCTGCACAGTTGCGGCAGACCAGTTCGATGCGATTCATGCCGTGGCTGTGGTCTGCGCGCTGGACAATATTGGCCTCTTCCAACTCGGAATGAAAACTTGGCCAGCCGCACCCTGCATTGAACTTGCTGTTGGAATCAAACAAGGGGTGCCCGCAACAGGTACAGAGATAATGACCCTGGTCCCAATGATCTTCATACTCACCGCTGAAGGGTGCTTCAGTGCCCGCCATGCGGGAAACGCGATACTGCTCCGGCGTCAGTTGCTTGCGCCACTCATCGTCGGCTTTGTTTACGGTCATGCGGCTAAACTCCTTACTGGTAATGGATCAGAGGCTCCCAAGATTATGAACCCAAACCACAGCATCATTGCAACCTGCCTGCGGCTGTCCTGAGTTCATGGCGCGGCGCGACAATCACAGGACGGCAGCCCTGGCCCTGCTGGTACTGCTCGGTTTTCAACTGGGGGGATGTGCAGGACCGGGATATTACGCACAGGCGATTTCCGGGCATTTACGCATCATGCATGCGCGGGTGGAAATTTCCACCGTGCTGGAAAATGACAACACGGACCCCGCACTGGCGGCCCGGCTACGCCAGTCACAAGAAGTGCTGAGTTTTGCACGTGATCAACTCGGGCTGCCTGCAAACGGCAAATTCAGTCAGTTTGTCGTTACCGGCAAGGACGCCATTACGTGGAATGTAGTTACCGCCCCGGAATTCTCGCTGGAGCCGCGACTATGGTGCTTTCCGGTAGCAGGCTGCGTGCCGTATCGCGGTTATTTTGAGCAGACAGAAGCTGAGGAATTTGCCGCGCGGATGAAATCCAGATCCCTGGACGTGGCGGTTTCGCCCGCAACTGCATATTCCACGCTGGGCTGGTTTGAAGATCCCCTGCTGGACACCATGTTGCAGTACTCCGACCCGCAGTTGGCAGGTATCATGTTCCATGAACTGGCCCATGACCGGCTCTACGTAAAAAGCGATAGCGCATTCAGCGAGGCATTTGCAAGTTTTGTCGAACAAATTGGCGTGCGCCTGTGGCTAACTGCGAACAACCAGGGGACGCAACTCGAGAAATGGAACCGCACCAACGCGGCGGCGCAGCAATTCAACCACTTGCTGCTGAAAACCAGGCAGGAATTGCAGGAACTCTACACTTCCGCACAAGCCGATGAAACGAAACGTGAGAACAAAAGTCGGTTATTTGAAGCGCTGCAGCGAGAGTACCGGCACATGGTGCAAACAGGCTGGTCGGGGGTCGATTACTTCGCAACATGGATGTCTGGTGAACAAAACAATGCCAGCCTGGCTATTCTGGACAGCTATGAGGGAGGAGTGTGTGAATTTAATGTGCTGTACGATTCAGCAGGGCGGGATCTTGAACAGTTCTACCGCCTGGCAGAAGAAAAGGCAGCACTGGATCCGGCGCAAAGAAAGGCCTGGCTTGAACAACCCTGTCCCGGGCCTGTTTCCACCGGTGAACTGTGACAGTTTACTGCGCTGGCCCCTGCAGGCTGATCCCTTCGTGCTGACCCCTTCGCGCTGACCATGCCGTGCTGACCCGTCAACCGTGCAATTTCCTGGAATGAAATTTCCTGGAATGAAATTTTTTTGGCGCGAACTGCTTTGCCAGTTGCTGGTGGTTGCCGTCCTGGCCGGGGCGGGCTTGCCAGTTCATGCTGCCGGGCCGGACACGCCGGAACCCATTGCCTGCCCGGGATCAGCGCTGGGCCCTGTGTTGCCTGCCGCGCCCAGCCGCGATGACCAGCCCATTGTTATCGACGCCCGCTACCTGGATGCAAGCAAGAATGATGCGGGCGAGGCCAAAGAGAATGTCGAACTGTTCCGGGCCGACCAGCACTTGTCCACCGAGCGCATACTCTACGACCCCCGGACAGGACAGGTCACCATACCCGGCCTGCTCAAGTACACCGACCAGCAGCTTTGGATCGACGGGCAGGAAGCTTCCTACAATTTCCAGAAAGAGGAAGGAACATTTTCCACCATCACCTATGGCATTGCCGGTTCCAGTGCCCATGGCAATGCCGACAAGATTGAATTAACGGACGGTTCAACGTCCAGGCTGTACGGCTTGGTTTACACATCCTGCCCGGGCGCGAAACCCGACTGGCTCCTGTCCGCCAGGGAGCTGGAACTGCGGCATGACGAAGGGGTGGGAATTGCCCATGGCGCCAAGCTTGAGTTCAAAGGCGTTCCCATTCTGTACGCGCCTTATTTCACTTTTCCCCTCGATGACCGGCGCAAAACCGGCTTTCTTTATCCTAATTTCAGCCACACCAACGATAACGGATTTGAGTTCAGCATCCCCTGGTACTGGAATATCGCCCCCGACCAGGATGCTACGCTGGAGCCGCGCTACTACACCAGCCGCGGAACCATGCTCAGCGCTGAATACCGCTTCCTGACGCCACGCGGCAATGGTGAAATCAATGTTGACTACATGCCCTGGGATTCTGCGACAAAAAATGCCCGTTACCGCTACCAGAACAATCAACAAACCCGGCCATGGGCCAGGTGGCATACCAGCCTGATCGTGGACCGGGTTGGGGACGATGATTATTTCCAGGATTTCGGAACCAACATTTACCAGACATCCCTGCAATTTTTGCGCAGCAGCGCCACGATGACGGGCGTAGGACATTACTGGAACCTGGAAATGCTGGTCGACGACTTTCAGGTTCTCGATGACACCGTATTGCCGGAAAATGAGCCCTACGCCCGCCTCCCGCGCATTGCATTCTGGATGGACCGGCCGCTGGGCAGGGGTGGCGCAGGCGCCAGGCTGGATTCCGAACTGGTTTATTTCGATCGCGACACAGGCACCAAGGGCTCCCGCCTCGACCTCCTGCCCGGCTTGTACTGGGAACATTTCACCGGTTGGGGTTTTATCAAGCCGTCGGCCGGATTTCGTTATACGGCGTACAGCCTGGACCGGGTAGAAGGGCTGGGCAATGACACTCCAAGCCGGGGCACGTTTATTGGCAGCGTGGATTCCGGTTTGTATTTTGAGCGCAGGAATGCAAACGGTAGCACCCAGACGCTGGAGCCAAGGTTGTTTTACCTGTATGTCCCCTACACCGAACAGGCTGACCTGCCCCAATTCGACACGGCGGAATACACCTTTGGCTTCAGCCAGCTGTTCAACACGGACCGCTTCACAGGCGCTGACCGGCAAAGCGAGGCTAACCAGCTGGCGCTGGCGATCAGCACAAGAAATTATGATTCCACCACCGGCGAAGTGCAGTGGAGCCTCAACGTCGGGCAGATTTTCTACTTCCAGTCCTTGCGCATCCAGCTGGACCAGGAACCGGTGCAGTCTGAAGATTTTTCTCCTTTCATCGCCGAATTCAACTGGCATCCGTTTACCCGGTTCAGCGTCCGGACCGGGGCGCAGTTTGATTGGGAAACAAACAAGCTGGAAGTTGCCGGGTTTGGGGTGACCTACGCAGGCAGCCATGGCGAGCGCACCAGTTTCGACTACCGGTTCCGGCGCGATCGCGTGGACCAGTTCGATTTCAGGGTATTCTGGCCCATCAATGAAAGCTGGCGCGTCTTGTCCCGCGTCAACTATTCCTTTGC
>SHZL01000151.1 GCA_009692275.1 Lysobacterales bacterium
ACCGTACCGTTGCTCCAGTTCTTCGGCCACATAGGCCAGGTAGGCAGCATTGTTATGGGCCACTACAGAGCCATCGGACCCGACCACGCCGCTGCGTATCTCGGTGTAGTAACCGCCGCCGGAAAACAGGTCAAGGACGCGCATTCCGGGCTTGATTTCAAAAAAGGCCAGCACCTCGTCCGGTTTGCGCCGGGGGTCTTTTGCCCGGTCACTTTCCAGCCGGGCAGGCTGTGCCAGGGCTTCCGCGATGACGGCCTGCGTGGAGGGCCCGCCACCGTCCGGACAAGGCGATACCAGCAAGAGGCTTAAAACGGCTTGCATGCAGGTCATGATCTCCTCCCGGTACCGGCTTATCGCCAAACGCGCGGATTATAGGCCAGGCAGGCGGTAAAAAAGTCCCTGAACCAGGCTTTATCGGCAAAAAGATGCCGCAATGCGATAAAGCGCTGTGTTTCAGCACCGGCAATGCATGGTCTTGGGCAAAACGGTGGTGGCGATCGGATCAAATTCCGCTGGCTGGATGACTCAAGTCATGGCAGGGCAAGGAGGATACAGGGTCCTTGTGCGTCTTTCGGTACGTTGTCGTAGGATAGTTTCGTCAACCTGGTTTTCGGACTGTCAATTTCCTGCCGTTGCCTCAGGGTAAATCAATTGCTGATTTCCCGCGACCCTGGTTCTGTGTTTGGCAGCGTGTTAGCCGGAAGTTTCAGTAGATGGACTCATCACTGCGCAAGTTACGAGGGCACAAATGATTTATAAACGTCTGATACTTCTTAAGTCTTGCAAAGCGGATCGGATTTCCGTAGATTCAACGGCATGAATGAACCGAGCGGCCAATTGGCAGAAATATCCCTCCGTCTGCGCCGACCCAAATACACATTTGGGGCTGGGTAGCCGTGTAAGTTTCATTCAGGAAACAAGCGTGACCAAAAACCCAGCCGCCGGCTGGGTTTTTGGTTTCCGGGCAGCAGTAAATGACCGAGGACGTACATGGTGCATTTCTTAACTACGCAAGACTGGACGGCTGAACAACTAAGCAAGGTCCTCGACCTGGCAACTGCGCTGAAGCGCAACCCCATGCAATCGCATTTGTACGGTAAGTCCATTGCGTTGATGTTTCTCAATCCTTCCTTGCGAACCCGCACCTCTTTTGAACTGGGCATGCAGCAACTCGGCGGAATTGCGATCGTGTTGCAACCCGGCAAAGACGCCTGGGGCGTAGAGTTCAGGCCGGGTGTCGTCATGGACGGGGACGCAGAAGAACATATCGCCGAAGTCGCGGGTGTGCTGTCACGGTACTGTGACATGATCGCGCTGCGGGCCTTTCCCCTGTTCAAGGACTGGACGATTGACCGGGAGGATCCGGTCATCCGATCATTGGCGCGACACGCTTCCGTGCCTGTAATCAACATGGAAACCATAGTCCATCCATGCCAGGAATTGGCACTGATGCAAACACTGCATGAACACCTGGGTTCGGTGCGAAAGAAGAAATTCGTTCTCACCTGGACCTGGCATCCACGTCCGCTGAATACTGCGGTTGCCAATTCCGCCTTGTTGATTGCAACCCGCTTTGGCATGGATGTGACCTTGCTTTGTCCACAGCAGGAATACAGGCTGGATGAGCAGTTTGAAGGGGCAGCGGCTGAAAACTGCAGGCTCTCCGGGGGAACGTTTGGTGTGTCCCACGATATCGAATCAGCATATTCCGGCGCGGATGTTGTGTATGCCAAGAGTTGGGGTGCCCTGCCGTATTATGGGCGGCCACAGGAAGAGTGGGAATTACGCAAGAACTACCGCCATTTCATGGTTGACGAGCAAAAGATGAGCCTCACGAACAACGCACTTTTCAGTCATTGCCTGCCGTTGCGGCGAAATATCAAGGCTACCGATGGTGTCATGGACGCAGACTATTGTGTGGCCATTGATGAAGCCGAAAATCGATTGCACGTACAAAAGGCCGTCATGCTGACCCTGATGGGGGCCAGCGGTGCCGTGGAGGGCCAACTATGAAAGAGAAAATTGTATTGGCTTTTTCCGGTGGCCTGGACACCAGTTATTGCGTGCTGGATCTCGTGCAGAAGGGCTTTGAAGTACACACGGCGTTCATTGATACCGGAGGCTTGACCGCTGCCGGCAAGGCAAGCATTGCGCAACGGGCGCGGTCGCTGGGGGCAACACAACATTATGAAATCAGCGCAGCGCAGGAAATCTGGCAGGAATTTGTCGTGCCTTTGGTGTGGAGCCATGCACGGATGCTCGGCCAGTATCCCTTGCTGTGTTCTGACCGTTACCTGATCGTGAAGCATTGCCTGGAACTGTGCGCCTCGCTCGGTACCAGGCACTTTGCCCACGGTTGTACCGGCATGGGCAATGACCAGATGCGCTTCGACCAGACCGTGCGCAGCCTCGGCGAGTATGAAATTCATGCACCGATCCGGGATCTGCAATCCCGCGTCAGCAAGGTGCGTGACTACGAACTGAACGTACTGGCCGAGGCGGGAATCCCCGTCGCAGCGTCCAGCAGCCGCTATTCCGTCAACGAGAACCTGTTGGGCGTCACCATTTCAGGCAGCGAAATTGATCAGTACGGGGCGCCAGCCGAAGATGCCTGGAGCATAACCAGGGCTCGAAGCAGTTGGCCCGCGGAACCGCTGGAACTGAAGATTGGATTTGAAAAAGGCATTGCGGTAAGCCTGGACGGAACCGGCATGAGTGGTCCGGATTTACTGCAATCGCTCAATCAGCGCCTGGGTGAATATGGTGTTGGTCGCCACATTTACACCGGCGATGTGACCATTGGCCTCAAAGGCCGGATTGCATTTGAGTGCCCCGGAATTGACAGCCTCCTGGCTGCACACCAGGCCCTGGAAGACGCTGTGAATACACGGTTTCAAACACAGTTTCGAGCTGGCATTGCGACTCGCTGGGCTGAGTTGGTTTATGCGGGGTTTTTTTATGAACCGCATAAGTACGACCTCGAAGCCTACCTGCGCAATTCGCAGCACTATGTTTCTGGCACCGTCACGATCAGGACCGACGGCGGGTCACTGCTGGCGGTTGCGGTGGATACACCCTACCGGTTGCATAATCCCGCTGCCGTTTACGCCCAAAGCTGTGACTGGACGCCCGAGGAAGCAGTCGGCTTCATCAAGCTGCTGGGGCAAAGCACCACCCTGGCCGGCAGGGTACGAGGAAAGAAGTGAAGGGCCAGCGGACGGTCATTGAACACCTCGCTCAGCTGGTGGCATGCGACACGCAAAACCCTCCCCGCCTGATCGCGGGCGATTCCGCCATTTTCCAGTACTGTAACGCCGCTGTCGGCGACCGCTTCCAGGTACGGATTTGGGATCACGGTGACGGACATGTCAGTTGGTTTGCGGTTCGGGGTAAGCCCGGTATCCTGTTTAATGTCCACCTGGATACGGTGCCCTTTGGAAGTGGCTGGTCATCCAACCCGCTGGAACTGCGGATTGAAGATGGGCGGGCTTTTGGACGTGGCGTGTGCGACATAAAGGGCGCTGCAGCAGCGCTGCTGGCCCTGGCGGAGCAGGGTGCGAAAAACCTGGCCTTGCTGTTTACTACCGACGAGGAAGGTGCCGGAGGCTGTTGCGTTGAACGATTCCTGGGTACCGGCGAGGCGGGACGGTTCAGGCAGGTGGTGGTTGCAGAGCCAACATTGTGCACTGCTGTTACGGCACATCGTGGCTTTCTGTCGGTCAAGACCCGGTTCCAGGGCGTGCCAGGGCACTCTTCTGAGGCCAGGGCCCTGCAGGACAACGCCAATCACCAGATGGCCGAATGGGCCAGCGCCGCCCTGGATGTCGCGCGAAACAGCACGACTTCCCGGCAAGATCCAGGCACGTGCATGAACATCGGCGTGATGAACGGCGGGACCAAGAGCAACGTGATCGCCGGTGAAGCCTTCGTTCACTGGAGCGCACGTTTGCAACCAGGGAGTTCAAACGAAGATTTTCTCAGTACCATCAAGTCATGCGCGCCCCAGGGTGCAAACGTGAGCTGGGAAGTGCCTTTTGCCGGCGAGCCTTTGCCCGCGGCAGGACGTGACTCAACCGCAGCGGAGCAGTTTTGCGCTCAGGCGGGGTTGCCCAGGGGGGATGCAGTTGATTTCTGGACGGAGGCTTCCCTGTTTTCTGCCACAGGCCTGCCCGCTCTCGTTCTGGGTCCCGGCAGCATCAAGCAGGCGCATGTGACCGATGAATGGCTTGCCTTGTCGCAGCTGGACCGGGCATATGATGTTTATCAAAATCTGGTGAATGCCGATGGCTGAAATTCGCAGTGTGGTGCAACAGGTGCTTGGTCAGTTGGGGGCAAGTCGGGAAGCCAGGCACTACCTCGGGCAGTTCAGTGGGACTGACAGCATGCGCTTCGCCGTCGTCAAGGTGGGCGGGGGCGTCATCGAACAGCAACTCGAAGCACTGGCTTCTGCGCTCGCCTTCCTGCGCAATCTCGGCTTGATGCCCATTATTCTGCACGGTGCCGGGCCACAGCTTGATGCAGCGCTTGAAGAAGCATCAATTGTTACGGTCAAGCATGACGGCCTCCGGGTAACGACTCCCGAAGTGATGGAGGTTTTGCGCCCCGTCATTTACCGCGCAAACCGCGCCATCGTGAGCGCCCTGGAAGAACAGGGGGTACGCGCCCAGGGAATCCAGCATGGGGTGTTCGAGTGTGATTTCCTCGATAAAGATTTGCTGGGACTGGTGGGAGAGGTACGGCGCGTCGATCTTGAAGCTATTCGCGAAGCAGTCAATCGTAGCGTTTTACCCGTTGTAGCCTGCCTGGGCGAGAGTGCTACCGGCCAGGTAATGAACATCAATGCAGACATTGCAGCGCGTGAATTGATATGGGCGGTAAAACCCCACAAGATTATTTTCCTGACTACCACCGGTGGCCTGCTGGATGAGTCGGGACGGGTCATTTCAGCCATCAGCCTGCGCACGGATTTCGCCAACCTCAGCTCCCAGCCATGGGTGCATTCCGGGATGCTGCTCAAGCTGCAGCAGATAGACCAGATTTTGGCAAAGTTGCCGGATTCGGCATCGGTATCTGTTACTTCGGTCGATAACCTGGCACGCGAACTTTTCACCCACCGCGGTGCAGGCACCCTGATCAGGAAAGGCGAAGCCATTATCGAACTGGGTAAATTTGATGACGAAACCCGCCAGCGCGCGGCAACGCTATTGGAGCAAAGCTTCGGCCGCCAGTTGAAACCGGGATATTTCGATAGCCTGGAACTGGAGTGCGTGCTGTCCAGCGAGTCGTTTGGCGCCATGGCCATTGTCCTGAAAGGCGTGGACGGCATACCCTACCTCGACAAATTTGCGGTCACCCCCGAAGCCCAGGGGGCTGGACTTGGTGCTGCAGTCTGGCAGGTGCTGGTCAACCGTTGCACCAGGCTGTACTGGCGGTCCCGCATCGATAACCCAATAACCCAATGGTATTACGAGCAGGCGGATGCAAGTTACACGCAGGACCGATGGGTAGCCTTCACCAAGGGAGTCCACGACTTCGACCAGATCAGGCGCTGCAAGGACGATTGCCTTGGCCGCGAGGAGAGTTGGCAGGAGCAAAGGCATGTCCGTTGAGACGGTCGTAATCGGCGCTCGTGGCTATACCGGCGGGGAACTGCTCCCGCTCTTGTTCGCTCACCCGGATTGCACGATTAAAGCGCTAGGTTCATCCAGTGCCGCGGGCGAACCGGTGAGCAGCCAACTTGCAAGAATGGACGGTTGCCCGCTGCATTTCACCGATATCCAGCCGGGCAACCTGGAACAATTTCCCGCTGATCTGTATGTGCTGGCATTGCCCAACGGGGGCGCAGGGGCATACGTCGAAGCGATTGAACGTCACCATGGCAAAGCAGTGATTATCGACCTCAGTGCAGATTTTCGATTCGATAGTTCCTGGGTTTACGGACAACCCGAACGTTTCGAGGCGGTTATTGCCGGCGCAAAACGCATTGCAAACCCCGGTTGTTACGCCACCGGAGCCCAACTGGCGCTTGCGCCCCTAATTTCCGGGTTGATCTCAAGCCCGGTGGTCTTTGGCATTTCCGGGTTCAGCGGGGCTGGCAAAACGCCTTCGCAGAGGAACGACCCAGCCGCCCTTAAGGACAATATCCTGCCCTATGCGCTGGTGGATCACGTGCACGAGCGGGAAGTGAGCTTGCATGTGAACCATCAAGTGCGTTTACTGCCACACGTTGCTCCATTCTTTCGTGGCATCAGCCTCACTATTTCTGCAGAACTGAATGAACCGACGGACGCGGTCGCCCTGTTCAGGAACTACCGTCAATTCTATCAAGACTGCCCACTGGTACTGGTCCGCGAAGAAATTCCCCAGCTGGTGGAAATCCGGGAAAGACACGGCATCATTATCGGCGGCTTTGCGACCAGCAAGCCCAGGCCCCAACACGTTTCTCTTGTCTGTGTTTTGGATAATCTGCTTAAAGGCGCGGCAACACAGGTGGTCCAGAACATGAACCTGGCATTCGGATTACCGCCACTCACTGGCCTGGAGACTGGTCCGGGTTTCTTTGGAGAAAAAACCGAATGAGCAAGTTTCTTTGGCAAGATGGCGCGGCGGCCACAGGTGGTCTGTCGATGGACAGTGCAATCATGGAATTCATGGCCGGTGAAGACGTGGTCCTCGATCGTGTCTTGTTTCCCTACGACGTGCGCGCCACTGCCGCGCATGTGCGCGGATTGGAACGCATTGGGCTGCTGTCCGGGGCCGATTCTCACCAGTTGTGCGAACTGCTCGGAGAGCTCCTTCTTGAGTTTTCTTCCGGGGTTTTTATCCTGGACAAACGCTATGAAGATGGC
>SHZL01000152.1 GCA_009692275.1 Lysobacterales bacterium
AGTTCATGCGGGAATGAACCCATGTCGCAGGAGCCCTGCACATTGTTCTGCCCGCGCAATGGATTCACACCCACGCCTTCGCGACCCAGGTTGCCGGTGAGCATAGCGAGGTTGGCTATACCCATCACCGTGGTCGAACCCTGGCTGTGCTCGGAAACGCCCAGCCCGTAATAGATCGCGGAATTTGGCCCGGCGGCAAACAGGCGCGCCGCTGCCCGCAGGTCCGCGGGCGGAATCCCGGTGGATCCGGCCGTCGCTTCGGGTGAGTTTTCTTCCCGCAGAATGAAGGTGCGCCATGCCGAGTACGCTTTGTGCTCGCAGCGCGCGGCAATAAATTCTTGCGCTTCCAGCCCCTCGGCAACAATAACGTGTGCCATCGCATTGATGAAAGCTACGTTGCTGCCTGGTAGCAGAGCCAAGTGGTAGTCAGCCGTGACGTGCGCCGAGGCCACCATGTCAATGCGCCGCGGATCAGCAACGATCAACTTAGCCCCTTCGCGCAGGCGTTTTTTCAGGCGTGACGCAAATACCGGGTGAGCGTCGGTGGGATTGGCTCCCATCAACAGGATTACATTGGAATGGGCGACCGAATTAAATGCCTGCGTGCCCGCAGATTCACCCAGCGTGGTCTTGAGGCCATACCCGGTTGGTGAATGGCACACTCGGGCACAGGTGTCGACATTGTTATTGCCGAAGGCTGCGCGGACCATTTTCTGCACCAAATAGGTTTCTTCATTGGTACAGCGTGAGGAGGTGATGCCGCCGATGCTGTCCGGCCCGTATTTTTTCTGCAAGGCACGCAAACGATCTGCGGAATACTGGATGGCTTCTTCCCAGCTGACTTCACGCCAGGGGTCATTGATGTTCTCGCGAATCATCGGCGTGGTAATGCGGTCCTTGTGAGTCGCATAACCAAACGCAAACCGGCCCTTGATGCAGGCATGACCTTCATTCGCATGGCCGTCCTTGTTCGGCGTCATGCGCACCACCGTATCGCCCTTGAGCTCGGCATTGAATGAACAGCCGACCCCGCAGTAAGCGCAGGTGGTGATGACGCTGCGCTCGGGCAGCCCCATCTGGATCACGGAGTTTTCGGTCAGGGCAACTGTGGGGCATGCATTGACGCAGGCTCCGCAGGACACACACTCGGAGTCCATGAAGTCTTCCATCTGCCCTGCGGTAATTTTTGATTTAAAGCCGCGACCATCCACGGTCAGTGCAAAAGTCCCCTGGATGTCATCGCAGGCGCGCACACAACGATAACAAACGATGCATTGGGAAGGGTCAAACGTAAAATACGGGTTGGACTCGTCTTTGGGTGCATCAAGGTGGTTGGCCCCGGCTATGCCATAACGCGATTCGGTAACACCCAGCGCCTCAGCCGTATCCTGCAATTCGCAATCACCATTGGCCGCGCAGCCAACACATTCCAGCGGGTGGTCGGAAACATATAACTCAACCACGTTACGGCGAAGCTGGTGCAGGCGATCGGTTTGCGTGCGCACCACCATGCCTTCCTCGGCCTGGGTGGTGCAAGATGCCGGAAAACCCTTGCGTCCATCCACTTCCACCAGGCACACGCGGCAGGAGCCGAACGGGTCCAGGCTGTCGGTCGCACACAGCTTGGGCACCTTGATGCCCGCCTCGGCTGCCGCCCGCATCAAGGACGTGCCTTGCATGACACTGATTTCCCTGCCGTCGATGCTCAGCTTGACGAGATGGCCCAAGGGAATGGGGCGAGGCGTGCCGAAATCCTTCGGCCGGTGAAATGTGCGCTGTGTGTCCATGTCAGGCATTATCCCAGATTTCTCTAAAATGTCTAAGGCGGCTCTGGTGATCAGGCAAGCTTGCTCGCAATCAGGTGATTCAGGCTGACGCCGGATTCCGCAGCCTGAATGGCCAGCATTCGATGTGTTTCGGGCGGTACACGCACCAAAACCTTCCCGCTGAAACTGCGCAGGGAAATCGGTTCGGGAACCGGTTCCTTGTTACTGGCCAGATCGCCCGTTGTGGCTTTCACCAATTTGCGAATGCCTGCGAGCGCCTTCTCCGGATCATGTTCCAACCAGCTGAGGCTGGGAAACTCGGCACACAAACCAATGTATTCCTGATCCTCTGCGGACCAGGTCACGCGGCAGGTGTAACGATCGCTAATGTTAGCCATGGTCTTCCTCCATGCGGCTTATCGCCTGCAGCCACGTTATTACAGTATCGTTATTGATACTATTTTCACGCGCCTCGAAGCATGTGTGTGCATGACTGGATGCTTGACCGGGTGCCGTCCGAAATATTGAGATTCCCTTACAGCCCTGTTGACAAGAAGCGTGGCTAAGTGCATTATGTTGTATATACAACTACATAATGCGCCACCATGTTTGATCGATGCCTGTATTTTAATTCCAATGTTTTGGTTAGAAAAATTGAAAAAATTTGGATAGACGCATATTCCGAAGTAGGTTTGGCACCGGCACATGCTTATTTCTTGCGGTTGGTTTTGGAAAAACCAGGACTGGCGCAAAGAGAAATCGTTGTCGAACTCTCGTTGGATAAATCCACCATTACACGATTTGTTGACAAAATGGCTCTGGATGGATATCTCTATCGTGCAGCTTCGCCGACCGGAAATTTGAAGGAGCAGTGTATTTTCCCAACTGAAAAATGCCTCCGATTGAAAGAGCCATTGAATGCTATAGGCGCTGGCTTATACAAAAGGATGCAAGAAGTATTTTCCCCCGAAGAGTTGAAGTCCATGGTTGGATGGATGCGTAGCGCGAGCCAAAAGCTCTAATTTTTTTGACTTCATGGTTGCATGTACAACCTAATACTGTTCGTAAATGCTGGAGGCGTTATTCCATACGTAAATATCAAGGTAACAAATGAGTCGGTGACATCGGAGCAAAAGCGACAATTGATTGTAGCTGTTACGCGTCTAATGCAGGACGTCTTGAACAAAAACCCGGCAACAACCATCGTGATTGTTGATGAGATCAACAGCGATAACTGGGGCGTGGCAGGAGAGCAAGTCACCCTGCTTCGACAACAGGCCAAATAATTTGCAAGGCCATTTTTTAAGTAAACAAGTAAACAATGAGGGGTCTATATGTTCAGTAACTTTTTCGTATCTTCAGCTATTTCGTTAGACGTGCTTATGATTGTGTACACCATGTGGGTGTTGTCTCTCAATAAATCAGGGAAGATGCCATGGTTAATTGGCGCAGCCATGTTTGCCTGGCTTTTCGGGTTGCATTTTTTTATCGCGAATCAACTGGTGTTCCCGCAAAATATATCTGGCATAAGCTTTTTAGTGATTATTTTTACAGCGGTGGGACTGGTTGGCGCAATGCTGTTTTCCATACCGGCAATACGTAAACGCCTGCTGGAATTAACCCAGGAACAACTCATGCTTATGCAGGGGATCCGAGTGTTCTTCGGTGCAGGTTTTTTAATGCAAGCAGCGCTGGCGCACATGCCTTTAAACTTTAGTTTGATCGATGGCTTTACCCATGTCACCGCTGGCTTTCTTGGACTGCTGGCAGCGTTTACAGTTTCAAAAGGGCTCTACGGAAAATCACGCGTCTTATTTGCAAATATTTTTGGTTTGGCTGATATCTTAATTGTTGCCTCATCTATTGCATTGGTGCTGCTGCCAGATATGGGCCCACACCACACAATGATGTACGCAGTGTTTTTACCCGCCCCATTGTGGCTGTGGTTTCATGTAATTTCTTTGTGGAAACTCTATTCATCTTCCGCGAATGCTTCGGTAGCGATCAATGTGAAAAGCGTCAATGCGGTAAATTAACGCTTTTTATCATCGGAATACCTCAAGGTACAAAAGGTGTCAGAGTCGTTTATTGATTTAACCAGTGTGCGTTGTGTTTCGGTACGCTGGTGTCTAATCAAGTGTCTCTAATATTGAAGTCTTCGGCGAAATGCTGCAGCGCACTGCGTACCGGGTACGGCGTAAGCCCGCCCATGGCGCACAAGGAACCGTCCACCATGGTGTCACACAATTCCTGCAGCAGGGTGAGGTTTTCTGCGCGATGTTCATTGGCGATGATGCGATCGATCACTTCCACCCCGCGCACCGAGCCCACCCGGCAAGGCGTGCACTTGCCACAGGATTCAATGGCGCAGAACTCCATGGCGAAGCGCGCCTGTTGGGCGAGGTCAACGGAGTCATCGAACACGACAATGCCACCGTGTCCCAGCATGCCGCTGATGCCTGCAAACGCTTCGTAGTCCAACGCAACGTCCCACTGCGCAGCAGGCAGGTAGGTTCCCAGCGGACCGCCCACCTGGATCGCACGCATCGGCCGGCCAGTGGCAGTGCCGCCGCCGAAATCCTCAACCAGTTCCCGCAAGGTGCGGCCGAACGGCAATTCCACCAGTCCCCCACGACGAATGTTGCCTGCCAGTTGCACGGTCAGCGTGCCGCGCGAACGGCCAGTGCCAAAGTCACGGTAGTATGCGGCCCCCTTGGCCAGCACCGTGGTGGCGGCCGCAAACGACAGTACGTTATTGATGACGGTGGGCTGGCCCAGTAAACCCTTGATTGCAGGCAGAGGCGGCTTGAAGCGGACCAGGCCGCGCTTGCCTTCAAGACTATCCAACAGGGAGGTTTCCTCACCGCAAATATAGGCCCCTGCCCCAATGCGTAACTCCACATGGAATTTCTTTCCCGAGCCCTGGATGTCGCCGCCTAACCAGCCCGCTTTCTCAGCCCGGGAAATCGCTGCCAGCAGGATCTTTTTTGCCTCCGGGTATTCGGACCGCAGATAGATAAAACCCTCGCTAGCGCCCACCGCTACTGCTGCAATGGTCATACCCTCGATAAGCTGGTAAGGGTCAGCTTCCATTAGCAAGCGATCAGCAAACGTGCCTGAGTCGCCCTCGTCGGCATTACACACGATGTATTTTTGTGTAGACGGGGTATCCAGCACGGTCTGCCACTTGATGCCCGTTGGAAATGCCGCACCGCCGCGCCCGCGCAAGCCTGATTCCTTGACTGCAGCGACTATCGCTTGTGGCGATAAGGCCAGCGCATTTTCCAGCCCGGCAAACCCGCCCAGGGAACGGTAACTCTCGATCGAAAGCGGATCGGCGAGACCGGCGCGGGCAAAGGTCAATCTCTGCTGCCGCTTCAACCAGGGGAGTTCATCTGCAGGGCCCAGGGCGAGTATGTCCTGGCAATCTCCGGGAAAACCGTTGTTGAACAGGCGGGGCACGTCAGCCGGGCTTACCGGGCCAAACGCCCGCCGGCCGGACTCATCCTCGATTTCTACCAAAGGTTCCAGCCAAAACGCACCGCGGGATCCATTGCGCACCACGGTCAGATCAATTGAACGTCGCGATGCTTCAGCCGTGATGGCCTGCGCCACGGCATCCGCCTGCAAGGCCAGCGCTGTGGTATCCCTGGGAACAAAAACCCGAATGCTCATCGGCCGTCCCCCTGCAAATCGGCTAGCAATTCATCAAACCGCTGCGGGGTGACACGGGCATGGATGTCGTCATCAATACGGACCGTGGGCGCACAGGCACAATTGCCCAGGCAATACACCGGGTCCAGCGTGAAGCGCCCGTCAGGGGTGGTTTCGCCAAAGGTGATACCCAGCTTGCCACGAACATGCGCTTCCAGTGCCCGCGCGCCCATGGCCTGGCAGGCTTCGGCACGGCACAGCTGGATGATGTGATTTCCTGCGGGCTCGGCGCGAAAATCATGATAAAAGTGCATAACGCCGTGCACTTCGGCGCGGGACAGGCTGAGCGCGCTGGCAATCATGGGTATGGCTGCAGACGGCACATAGCCCAGGCGTTCCTGCACAGCGTGCAGCACCAGCATTAAAGGCCCAACCCGGCCTATATGTTCCTGCACCACTGCCCCGATGGTTTCTGCCAATGAAAATGCAGAAGATTGCATAGTAAACCTCTGATCAACCTGCCTGGTGGTTTGCAAACTGCTTGCGGAGTTCCATTTTCTGGATTTTACCGGTAGCGGAATGAGGAATAGTGTCGACGAACACCACGTCATCGGGTATCCACCATTTGGCAATCTTACCATCGAGATAGGCCAATACTGCGTCTTTTCCCACATCGCTATTGGCTTTCCGGACCAGGATCAGCAAGGGCCGTTCGCTCCACTTTGGGTGTGGCACACCGATCACGGCAGCTTCGACCACCCCAGGGCAGCCCACAGCCACGTTTTCCACTTCGATGGACGAAATCCATTCCCCACCGGACTTGATCACATCCTTGTCGCGATCAGTGATTTGCATGAAGCCCAGTGCATCAATAGTGGCAATGTCCCCGGTGTCAAACCAGCCGTCTGCATCAAGAATTTCTGCATCGTGCCTGAAATATGCACTGGCAATGGCGGGGCCCCTGACCAACAGGTGGCCAAACGCCTTGCCATCATGTGGCAAGTTTTTGTGACCGTCATCCACGATCTTCATTTCGACCAGGAAGGGTGTGCGGCCCTGCTTCTCTTTCAGCTTCAGGGTGGTTTCTGTGTCCAGGCGGGAAGTGGCGTATTTCATCTTGCCCGTTGTGCCCACGGGTGACATTTCGGTCATGCCCCAACCGTGAATCACCTCGACATCGTAGTCCAGCTCGAATTTGCGAATCATCATCGGCGGGCAGGCTGCCCCGCCTATCAGCACTCTTTTCAGGTAGGGAAGTTTGCTGCCGGTAGATTCCAGGTGCTGCAGCAAAGAAAGCCAAACCGTTGGCACTGCGGCACTGGCAGTTACTTTTTCCGTGTCCAGTAGCTGGTAAATACTGGTGCCATCCATACCGGCCCCGGGCATCACGATCTTGGTGCCGGCAGCGGGCGCTGCGTAGGTAATG
>SHZL01000153.1 GCA_009692275.1 Lysobacterales bacterium
CGCTTGCCGCCTCCCCGAATAAAACCTTTTTCCCCGTGGGTTGAATTTACATCATCCTCAGTGTAGGAGCCGCGCCAGTCACAGGCTATGCTATATTCCAACGGGCAATCGTAAATGCGACCATGGAAATTCGACATCCACCTTTGCTGCCTCATGCGTCTGAAGGAATGTCCGGTTTCTGAAACAGATGAATATTTTTCAACCGTTAGATAGAAAAACTCGTTTGCGCAAACAGCGCACTGTTTCTATCGTCTCCCCATCATGGTTTCGGCCACGCTTGGGTATGGACGATTCAATGGTGAGGGTATATCGTGGCGTAGAAAGGTAAATCCTGGGTTCTGAAATACAGCAGTCCAAACCTCTAACAATATCGTGGGGATAGAACATGAAAACCAGTCAAGGCTTACCACAGAATACTCATAAACTTCAACTCAAGCCCCTGGCCCGGGCCATAGTTCAGCACCGGTGCCTGATGCAGGCATCCCTGCTGCTGGCTTCAACTTCGCTGGCCATCTCTCCCGTCATGGCGCAGACCGGCGATGGACTCGTTCTCGAAGAAATTCTGGTCACCGCGCAAAAGCGTGATCAGAACTTGCAGGATGTGCCCGTCAGCGTGATGGCGCTGACCGCCAAGAACATCGAAGACCTGGGCATCACCAATTTTGGCGACTACGTATTGCAGTTCCCCAATATTGCATTCAAGAGCTTTGGCCACCCGGGTGGCGCAACCATCTACATGCGCGGCGTTGCTGACGGCGGCGACGGCAACCCCTCCGGTTCAACTCCCAGCGTGAGCCTGTACCTCGACGAGCAACCGGTCACTTCGATTGGTTCCAACCTCGATATCCACATTTATGACGTCGAGCGCATTGAGGCCCTGGGCGGCCCGCAGGGTACGCTGTTTGGCGCCAGTTCCCAATCCGGCGTGGTGCGTATCATCACCAACAAGCCTGACCCCAGCGGATTCACTGCCGGTTTCGATCTTAACGGTTTTGGCACCAAAGGCGGCGATGGCAGTTACTCCGTGGAGGGGTTTGCCAATATTCCCATGGGCGAACAAGTGGCCTTGCGCGTGGTTGCCTGGTATGAAGACGAAGGTGGCTGGATCGACAATATTGCCGGCGAGAGAACCTACCGGATGCAAGGCCCCGGCGCTGGATATGGTTACAACCCCAATACCGCCATCAGGGAAATAACCATCAACAACAATGCCCTGGTCGAGGACGATTTCAATGACCTCAAACGGGATGGTTTGAGAGCGGCATTGCGCGTCAACCTGAATGACACCTGGACCAGTACCCTCGGTGTGATCACGCAGGATACGAAGACCCACGGTGTGTGGGAATACGATCCGAATCTTCCCGGCAAAGACCAGATCCAGCGTTATCACAATGAATACAACAAGGATAAGTTCACCCAGTATTCACTGACCGTTGAGGGCGACTTTGACAATGCGCAGCTGGTATACGCGGGCGCCTACCTGGACCGCCACGTGGATTACCAAACGGACTACTCCGCCTACGGGGTAGACGCGTACTTCGTGCCCTACTATGCCTGCGACTATTATGCTTCCGCGGATGGCCTGTGCAGCAGCCTGTACGAGTACTACTTCGCAGACACCAAGACCACGCGCAACAGCCAGGAAGTACGTCTCGTGTCTACCGGGGACAACCGCCTGCAGTACACCGTTGGTGTGTTTTACGAGCAGACCAAGCAGGATTATTTCCTGAAATGGATCCAGCCGGGCATGTCGCCTTCGCTCCAGGTACCTGACTCAACACCCGGCCTCTTTTTCCGGACCGACCAGAATCGCACAGATCTGCAAGTCGCAGCGTTTGGTGAACTGACCTACAACATTACCGATTCCCTGGCTCTGACGGGTGGTGCGCGCTACTACGACGAAACGCACAAGGTGACCGGCGTGGTCGGCTGGGGACCGGGTAACTACTGTCCGGACGATCCCACCTGCAGGGACACCAACGCGGATTCTGAAACCGGCACCAACGGCTGGGTATTCAAGGGCAACCTGGCCTGGACCATCAATGACGATGCCATGATCTATGCTACCTTCTCGCAAGGCTACCGCCCCGGCGGTCTGAACCGCGATCCCAGCCTGCCTTCCCAACCCTGGGAGCCGGACAAACTGACCAACTACGAGTTTGGCTGGAAGACTACTATGGATGGCGGTCGTCTCCGGTGGAACGGCGCCGCCTACCTGATGGATTGGGACAATGTCCAGTATACCGTCTACAATTTCAGCCTGTCGGCGTGTTGCGCCAATGTTTACAACCTGAGTACAGCGCGGGTCAAAGGTATTGAAACCGATATCAGCTTCCTTGCGAGCGAAGCACTGACCCTGTCGGGAGGCCTGGCCTACAACAAGGCTGAAACCACCGCTGATTTCATACTGCCCAGCGGCAGGTTGTCGGTGCCCGAGGGAACCCAGCTGCCCAATGTGCCAAAGTGGAAGTTCAACTTACTGGCAAGGTATGACTTCTCAATGTCCGACATGCCTTTGTATGCGCAGGCGGACTGGAGTTTCACCGGCAAGTCCACCAGCGAAATCGCGGGTACTATTTACCCGCAGCATTCCTACGACATAGTGAACCTCAGAACCGGTATCGACAAGGATACCTGGGGCCTGGATCTGTTCGTCAACAACCTCCTCAACACCAAGGCAGAACTGTATGTCCACCCGAGGAACTACGAACCGACCGTTGTAACCAACCGGCCGCTGAACTACGGCCTCAGGTACTGGATGCGGTTCTGATCCTCATTTCCATGGTCGAATTCAGGGGTGGCGCAAGTCACCCCTTTTTTCTGGCATAGTGTAATGATGAACACGAACACGGCGGATTCCATCCAGTATCTTAAAACCGCTATCGGGCAGGCCATGGCCCTGCTCAGCGCAGGCAAACCCCGCCAGGCTAAAAAACAGGCTGAGGAAATACTGCGCCGCTATCCGCGCGAAATTAACAGTATGTTCGTAGTGGCGGCAGCGATTCGCGCCGAAGGTCACAACCGCGACGCGCTCAAGAGCCTGAAAACCCTGCTCAGGCGTGCTCCGGATTTTGCCCTCGCCCACCAGGAACTCGGCTTTGCCCTGTCTGCAGACGGGCAGCTGATTCCGGCTATCGCTGCGCTGCAGCGTGCTGTCGCTATCGAACCCAAATTGCCCGCCAGCTGGATGCTGATGGGTGAACTGTTCCTTATCGACGGCGACGAGGTCTCCGCCGGCGAGGCTTTTAACCAGCAGATGCTGGCGCAATCGGAGGACCCCAAGCTCATCCTGGCCATCCGCAGTTTCAATGCGAAGAAATTCGGCCAGGCCGAGGCCTTGTGCCGGGAATTCGTGCATGACCACCCGGACAATGTCCTTGGAATTCGCTTGCTGGCGGAAATTGGTCTGCAGGTCGGAGTACTGGTGGACTCTGAGCTATTGCTGGAGCGCTGCCTCGAACTTGCACCCAATTTCGACCTTGCGCGCCTCAGCTATGCCAAGGTGCTGAGCCAGCGGGAGAAACTCGAGCTGGCACTGCAGCAGATGGATCGTTTACTGCAGGAAAAAAAGGACAAGCCGGCCTACCTCGCCCTGCGTGCCTCCATCCTCGTCAGGATGGGCGATTTCGCCAGTGCCCTGCCCTGTTACGAACACATACTCACGCACTACCCGGCCCAGCCCGGGATCGTGCTGAGCTATGGCCATGCCCTGAAAACGGTCGGCAAGCAGGAGCAGGCGATTGCAGCCTATCGCAACGCGATCCGCTTGCGGCCAAGCTTTGGCGATGCCTATTGGAGCCTGGCCAACCTCAAGACATTCCGCTTCACAGATGCTGATCTTGAGGCCATGCGCGCCCAACTGGAAAACCAGGAGCTTGACCGGGAAGATTACTTTCATTTGTGTTTTGCGCTGGGCAAAGCACTGGAAGACCGGCAGGAGTTTGAGCAGTCGTTCCTGTACTACCAGAAAGGCAACAGGATCAAGGAAAAGCTGTCGGGATATAAGGCCGACACCATCTCAGAACATGTCCGCCGCATGCAGCAGGCCTGCCCGCGGGAATTGTTCCAGTCTGCTTCAGGCCAAGGCTGCCAGGCACCGGATCCCATATTCATTGTCGGGCTGCCGCGCTCCGGCTCAACCCTGCTGGAGCAGATCCTTGCCAGCCATAGCCAGGTCGACGGCACCAAGGAACTGGTGCAGATGATCGCCATCGCCAGGCGCCTGGGCGGAAATCGCAAAAAGAGGGAACCCTCGGCCTATCCCGAGATGTTGGCTGAACTTGACGCCAGCCAACTCGAAGGGCTGGGGCAGGAATACCTTGATGGAACGCGCATTCAAAGAGGAACGGCGCCTTTCTTTATCGACAAGATGCCGAACAATTTTCTGCACATCGGCCTGATTGCACTGATCCTGCCCAAGGCAAGAATCATCGATGCCCGTCGCCATCCGATGGCGGCCTGTTTCAGCGGATTCACCCAGCTGTTTGCGCGCGGCCAGTCGTTCACCTACGGCCTGAACAATATCGGCCGCTACTACCGCGACTACGTGGACCTGATGGACCACTGGGATGAGGTCCTGCCCGGCAAGATATTGCGCATGCAGTACGAGGACATGGTGACCGACACGGAGAACCAGGTTCGCCGCATGCTGGATTACTGCGAACTCGAATTCGAAGAAAACTGCCTGAAATTTCACCAGACCGAACGGGCCGTGCGCACCGCGAGTTCCGAGCAGGTCCGCCAACCCATCTACAGCGGCGCGCTGGACCACTGGCGGAATTTCGAGCCCTGGCTGGACGAGCTCAAGCAGGCGCTGGGGCCGGTGCTGGATCGCTACCCGATAGACTAGTCCCGCCCGCAACTGCTCCTGCCCCGCGACTACCCTGCTTCGGATTCGACCGGGCTGATGATTTGGATCAGGAGCCCAGGGCCTCTTGCAGCAGGCCCAGGTGTTTTGCGTAGTTCTGCCACCGACCCACCGCGCCCTGGTACACCGGCTTCCTGACCTGGGCATCACTGGGTGTGCTGCTGGACCGTTTGGTCTGGTGGAATGCCAGGCAGGCGGGATCGAATTCCAGCCCGCAGTGGGCCAGCAGCAATCGCACCTGGCTTTCGGTGTCCTGCACGAGTGCCTCATAGCGCAGGTGATGAATCCTGCCGGGAAACATGTTATCCCAATGCGCGATCAGGTCCTGGTACAGCCGATAGTAGCAACCCAGATCCGTAAGGTCGGTTGCGTACCCATGGGCCGCAGTGAAAAAGTGTTGATAAATGGACAGGCAATTATCCAGCGGATCGCGCTCAACCAGCACGATTTTGGCATTGGGCAACATGGCTGCGTACAGGCCGATGCGCAGAAAATTGTGCGGCAGCTTGTCGGTTACGTGTTTCGCCGCAGCGGCCTCGGCTCCTTGGCCGGCCCCGGCATGAGACCTGAGTTTGCCGATGTAGTCCCTGCATGATTCCGCCAGCACCGCCGGATCCACCGCATCAATACCCAGGGGAAAGGGCTGGCCGCTGCGCTGTTCAACCGCCTGCTCGAATATCCGGGAAAACGCTACCTCCCCTGCACCGTGTACGGCAGGATGGCTGGCAAGGATCTGCTCGACCAGGCTGGTGCCGGACCGTGGCATCCCCACGATGAAGATCGGCGTGCTGTCGCTAAGGGCCTGGTCCTTGCAGCGATCCACGAAGGACTGGCTGAAGCCCCGTTGGTGACGCTCGAAAAACCCGGCGCTTGATTCCAATGGCCAGTGCAGCGAACGCCGCTGCAGTTCATTGGCTGCCTGGAAATATCCGAAAGCCCGGTCAAATTGGCGTTGGCTTTCGTATGCCCTGCCGAGGGCGTAGCCGATTAAAATCCGGTCGCCTGGGGGAACAGCTTCTGCCTGCCAGCCGGATTCCATTTTCCTGAGCTGTTCCGCATCACCTTCAAGCCGATCCAGCAGGGACAGGCGATAACACGCATCGCCGTGCAAGGGCGCGTGCAGCAGGGCTTTTTCGTAGCACGCAATGGCCGCCTCCATATCTCCGCCCGCCTGCAACAGCGAGCCCTTGGTCACCCAGGCATCAGCATCGGCCGGGTCCAGGGCCAATGACCGGTCCACTGCCGCAAGGGCTTCATCCCTGTAGCCCTGGTCTCTGAAAATAACGGCCAGCAAGACCTGCAAGCGGGCGTTCTGCGGGGCGTTCTCCGGGGCGTTCTCCAGGGCCAACAGGGCGGCCTGCTGCAGGCTGTGCTGCGCATCAGCCAGTAGGCCCAGCTCATGCTGGATGACACCGAGGTTGAACACGGCAACAAAGTCATCGGGACGCGCGGCAACCGCTCGTTGCAGGAAAGAGATGGCCCGGATGGATTGCTGCTGCTGGTGATAGAGCATTCCCAGCAGATAGTTTGCCGCGTGGTGATTCTCATCCCGGGCGAGGATGGTGCGTAGTGTTGTTTCCGCCAGCAGTGTCTGGCCTTCGCGTTGAAATCGACCGGCGCTCCTGATTTCCTCAGAAAACGAGGAAGTGCCGCTCACCGTCATTGATCCGAATCGAATGGCCGAATGCGATTGGCAGCCCGGATCATCTCCAGCGATCGTGTGCCGCCATTACCGATGCGAAAACCCGTTATGCCGTTAGGCATGAGAGCGACCAGCATGCCACCCCAGCCGATCATTTCGGCTACTGAAGTGGTTAAGCCGGATTCGGTCACAAATGGCGTATGCCAAAACGACATGTGGTACGAATTATCGCCGTATTCGGTTTTCGCCCCGGTGGGCAAACCGCGAATTTCGGT
>SHZL01000154.1 GCA_009692275.1 Lysobacterales bacterium
TGATTGTGCACCAACTCAGCGGGCATGGGTTGCACTGCGAAGTAAATCAGGTACTTCGAGAAGGTCATCAGAAAAACCAGGGCAATGCCAAAGCGGATACCCTGGGCCAGCCACGGTTTGTCTTCTTTGCCCATGCGATAGATCCAGGTCAATCCAATGGCCACGCACAGGTGAGCCACCAGCATATAGGACATATAGTTCTGCATATCCTCTTGCGGGCGAAACAGGTTGGGCAGGGCGGCATAGTCCGCCCCCAGCAGGTACGAATGAATAACGATGCCGACGAGCATGGTCCAAACAAACAAAACGACAACGGAGATAATGAATCGGATATTCATGTGCTGACTCCCTGGTTTATTGTTGAGGGTTGGAGCGCACTAAGTATAGGACAGGTTTGCGGGCGAGTAACCCCCTGGTGCAGGGGGAGCTTGCCGGTCAGGTGATGTCGTCGCCAGGCTCCAGTGATTGTTCCATCTGGTCGGCTTCGTTGGCGACTTGCAGGATGACGTAATCCAGCCCTTGTGCTTCAAGAGTTGCATAAGGGAGGTTCTCGCACATCTTGATGTAGGGGATTCCATCCAGGTCGCCAACCGCAAGATAGCCCACGCGCTGAGTCAGGTTGATGCGCAGGCACTTGTCGGCAGCGAGATCCGCCAGGGGGGCAACCGGGGTCTCGACCCGCAGTACGCGGTGGCCATCAACGGTCTTGAGTTCCGCCAGGAACATACTCTGTAGCCGTCCCGGCGTTTGCATGGGAACCTCAAATCCGATGATAAAGGGCTCATCAATTTTGAGTTCGTATTTGTCCAGTATGTGCTTGCGAACTTCTGAGAACGTTTCCATTTTTTTCCTTTACTTGGGGGCGAGGCGGACAGCGCCATCGAGCCGGATAGTCGTGCCGTTGAGGTAGATGTTTTCAGCAATGTGCTGCACCAGGCTGGCGAACTCTTCGGCTTTCCCGAGACGAGCAGGGAAGGGTATGGATGCCCCGAGCGATTGCTGCACGTTCTCAGGCATCGTATCCACCATCGGAGTCCAGAAGATGCCCGGCGCAATGGTGACCACCCGGATGCCAATGCGGGCGAATTCACGTGCCATGGGCAGGGTCATGCCAACTATGCCGCCCTTGGATGCCGCATACGCTGCCTGGCCAATTTGCCCTTCGTAAGCGGCTACTGAAGCAGTATTGATGATTACGCCGCGCTCACCGTCAGCCGTGGGCGTGTTGTGCTGCATGCGGGCTGCTGCAGCCTTGGCTACATTAAAACTGCCCACCAGGTTGATCATGATAGTATGCGTGAACACTGAAAGTTCCATGGGTGCTTCGCGCCCCAGCACACGCCCGGAACCGATAACACCGGCGCAATTCATTACCAGGTTGATTCCGCCAAGGGCTTCCACGGATTCGTCTACCGCACGGGTAACCGCTGCTTCGGATGTCACATCGGTATGAATGTAACAGGTGTCGCAGCCCAGTTCGTGGGCAATGGCCGGCCCGGCCGTGTCATTGACATCGAGCAGGCTGACTTTGCCGCCGCCCGCTACTATGTGCCGTGCAACGGACAGCCCCAACCCGGATGCACCACCTGTTACCAGGGCTTTGACCTGACTGATTTTCATTGTGCTACTCCTTATACATAGCCAGCGCACGTCCGGCGCGGCTGTTATTGTCCCGTCCCAGCACGGACGAAATCCAGCCGCCGGTGAGGGCCAGCTGACTGAGGTCAATACCACAATCGAACCCAAGGCCTTGCAGCATGTATACCACGTCCTCCGTGGCAACATTGCCGCTGGCGCCCGGTGCGTAAGGGCAACCACCCAGGCCGGCTACGGAAGAATCGACGATGCGGATACCGACTTCAATACAGGCAAGGATATTGGCCAGCGCCTGCCCATAGGTATCGTGAAAATGGACCGCCAGTTTATCCATCGGGATAGAACCGGCGGCCAGGGCTACCAGTTTGCGCGCGGCTCCCGCCGTGCCGGTGCCGATGGTATCGCCTAATGAAATCTCAGTGCAACCTGCCGCATACAATGTTTCTGCAACGCGCACCACAGCCGCCGGTGAAATCCGGCCCTCGTAAGGACAACCCAACACGCAGGAAATGTAGCCACGGGCCCGGATGCCATCTGCCGCTGCGGCCTCGACCACTGGCTTGAGCCGTTCAATGGATTCTGCAATGGAGCAGTTGGTGTTACGTTGGGAGAACTGTTCCGAAGCTGCCGTAAAGACCGCAATTTCACGGGCGCCTGCCTGCCGCGCGCGGTCCAGGCCGTGCAGGTTTGGCACCAGCACGGGGAAACGCGTGGCGGACTGCAGGTCCAGTCCCGCCATTACCTCGTGGGCATCGGCCATCTGCGGCACCCACTTGGGACTGACGAAACTGGTGGCTTCGACCACCGGCAAACCACAGGCAGCAAGCCGTTTAATCAATTCGATCTTGGTGGCAGCAGGCAAGACTGACTTTTCATTCTGTAAGCCATCACGCGGGCCGACTTCAACCACGGTGAATCGTTCAGTCCCGTTGACCCGGTCAGTCATGCTCTTGCTGTGTTTCTTCTTGCACCCAGGCCGCAGGGCGTTTTTCGAGGAATGCTGCCAGGCCTTCCTGGCCTTCGGCAGAGACCCTCAGGCGCGCGATCAGCCGGGCATTTTCCTGGTCCAGCTGCAGTTGTCGCGTGACATCCAGCCCGGCTACCCGGAACAGCAGGCCTTTGCTCTGCGCGGCTGCAACTGGCCCGGCGCGTAACAGCATCTGCACCTGGCGCTCGACCTGTTGATCCAGTGCAGACATGGGCACTACTTCCTGCAGCAGGCCGATTGCCAATGCCCTGCCGGCATCAAAGCGCTCGGCATTAAGAAAATAGCGCCGCGCGTGGCGCTCGCCAATGCGGCGGAAAACATAGGGGGAAATGATTGCCGGGACCAGGCCAAGGTGAACTTCGGTGAGCCCGAACTGCGCGGCATCCGCTGCCACCACGATATCGCAACAGGCAATCAGGCCCACACCCCCGCCGAATGCTGAACCGTTGACCCGCGCGATGGTGGGCTTGGAGTTGTAATTGAGGCAGCGCAACATGGCAGCCAATTGGAGTGCGTCTCGCTCATTCTCTTCTGCGCTGGCCGCGAGCATGCCGCGCATCCAGTTCAAATCCGCACCTGCAGAAAAACTCTTGCCTGCTCCGGTGATCACGATGACGCGGATGCCAGGGTCATCGTGGGCTCTTTCCAATGCATCAGCCAGACCGGCGATCAGGGTGTCGCCAAACGCGTTATGAATCTCCGGGCGATTGAGGGTCAGTGTCAACACGCCACGCGAATCGCAGCTTTGCAGCAGGGCGTCATCAGTCATCGGCAGTGCACTCATGAGTTGCCGTGGTCACATCCGGAACATACCGAAGCCGCCGCTTTCACGCGGCGCGTTCTGCGCTGCGGAAAGCGCCAGCGCCAGAACACCGCGCGTGTCAACGGGATCGATGACACCGTCATCCCATAATCGCGCCGTAGCGTAATAGGGATGACCCTGGTTTTCATACTGCTGCCGGATGGGCGCCCGGAACGCGTCTTCTTCCTGGGCTGACCAGGCCTGGCCGCTGGCTTCAATGCCATCACGCTTCACCGTGGCCAGTACCCCGGCGGCCTGTTCCCCGCCCATGACCGAAATGCGCGCATTGGGCCACATCCACAACATCCTGGGCTGAAAAGCACGACCGCACATGGCATAGTTGCCTGCGCCATAGGAGCCACCAACGATCACGGTGAACCTGGGAACACGGCAGGTGGCGACCGCGGTGACCATTTTTGCCCCATCCTTTGCAATTCCGGAATTTTCATACTGCTTTCCAACCATGAAGCCGGTAATATTCTGAAGAAATATCATAGGGATATTGCGTTGACTGCACAACTCTATGAAGTGAGTTGCCTTCAAAGCGGATTCAGAGAACAGGATGCCGTTGTTGGCTACGATGCCGACCGGGTAGCCTTCCAGGTGGGCAAATCCACACACGATAGTTTTGCCATAGCGTGATTTGAATTCATGAAATTCACTTCCATCGACCAGGCGCGCAATGATTTCACGGATGTCGTAGGTAAAGCGCGTGTCCTGCGGAACAATGCCGTACATCTCGTCACTGGCATAACGCGGAGAAACCGGTTTCCTGAGCTCCAGTGCGGATGGCTTGATGCGGTTCAAATGGAGGATGGCTTCCCGCACCATCAGGAGGGCATGGGCATCATTTTCCGCCATGTGATCGACCACACCCGATTTCGTGCTGTGCACGCGAGCGCCGCCCAGCGACTCGGCATCAACCACCTCGCCGGTGGCCGCACGAACCAGCGGTGGGCCGCCGAGAAAAATGGTGCCCTGGTCGCGGACAATGATGGATTCGTCGGACATGGCGGGAACATAGGCGCCGCCCGCAGTACAGGAACCCATGACCGCGGCAATCTGCGGAATGTTGAGCGCGGAAAGTCGCGCCTGGTTGTAGAAGATGCGGCCGAAGTGATCCCGGTCCGGAAACACTTCGTCCTGCAGTGGCAGGAAGGCACCACCCGAATCCACCAGATAGATGCAGGGCAGGTGATTCTCCAGTGCGATTTCCTGCGCCCGCAGGTGTTTTTTTACCGTGACCGGGAAATAGGTACCACCTTTGACCGTGGCATCGTTCGCTACCACGACTACCTCACGGCCGTGCACGCGACCCATGCCGGTAATGATTCCTGCACAAGGGGCGCCGCCATCGTAAAGCCCGTACCCTGCCAGGCCGGAGAATTCAAGAAAGGGGCTGCCGCGGTCAAGCAAGGCGGCAACGCGTTCGCGCGGTAACAACTTGCCCCGCGCCTGGTGCTTTTCGCGCGCCCCTTCTCCTCCGCCGAGACTGGCCTTTGCCAACTGCTGGTTGAGGTCGGACACCAGGCCACGCATGTACTTCGCGTTCTGCGCGTACTGGGCCGAACCGGAGTCTACCTTGGTCTCAATGGTTGCCATGGGCACATTATGCCAGCTTTGGCGACCGCCAAAGTTTGGGTTCAGCTGACCAGTTCAATGGCGACTGCGACCGCTTCACCGCCACCCAGGCAGAGGGAAGCGACCCCGCGCCGGCCGCCGCGGTGACGCAGCGCGTGCAGCAGCGTGACCAGGATGCGTGCGCCCGAGGCACCGACCGGGTGACCCAATGCGCACGCACCGCCATTGACGTTTACCCTGGCGTGATCCACTCCAAGATCAAGCATGGCCGCCATGGTCACTGCCGCAAAGGCTTCGTTGATTTCGAACAGGTCTACGTCCTGCATCTGCCAGCCAGCTTTCTTCACCGCTTTGGTCACGGCCACCGAAGGCGCGGTGGTAAACCACTCAGGAGCCTGGGCATGGGTGGCATGTGCCACGATCCGCGCCAGCGGCTTGACTCCGAGTTCAGCGGCTTTGCTGTCGGTCATCAGCACCAGCACTGCTGCGCCGTCTGAAATGGATGAGGAATTGGCTGCTGTAACCGTACCGTCGGGTTTGAATGCCGGGCGCAGCTTGGGAATTTTTTCTACTTTGCAGAGCGGCGGTTCTTCGTCCTGGTCGAACACCGCTTCACCCTGTCTGTCCTTAACCGTGACTGCAGTGATCTCATCCCTGAAATCTCCCTCGCGCATGGCGCGGTTGGCGCGTTCCACCGATGCGACCGCAAAGGCGTCCTGCTGTTCGCGGGTGAAGTGGTACTTGTCCGCGCACATCTCGCCGAACACACCCATCATCTGGTCGTCGTAAGGGCTTTGCAGCGCATCGTAAAACATGTGATCCAGTACCTGTGCGTGACCCATGCGCATGCCGGCCCGCGCTTTGGGCAGCAGGTAGGGCGCATTGCTCATGGACTCCATGCCACCGGCGATTACGATCTCGGATGTTCCTGCCCTGATGGCATCATGACCCAGCATTACCGCTTTCATGCCGGAGCCACACACCTTGTTGATGGTCATGCACGCCGTCGAAACCGGCAGTCCTGCCTTGAGCGCAGCCTGGCGCGCAGGCGCCTGGCCCAAACCGGCCGGCAATACGCAGCCCATGATGACTTCGCTGACGTCGGCAGCGCTGACGCCAGACTGTTCCAGGGCGGCTCGAATTGCGGCAGCGCCGAGGTCGTGGGCACTCAAGGGCTGGAATTGCCCCTGGAAAGCGCCTATGGGGGTGCGTTTTGCCGCGACGATGACTACTTCTGACATGGTGGCTTTCCCGGTTTTGACTACCTATTGGTTATGCGGGCATTTTAAACTAAATTCAAATCGGCCAGTGCAATCGTCTGCACGTAGCCGCAAAAAAGTCCGGGTTCAGCCCGCTCCGAGCAACTCCCGCCCAATGAGCATTTGTCGGATTTCGTTGGTGCCCGCGCCGATTTCATACAACTTGGCGGCGCGCAGGATGCGGCCGGTGAGGTAATCGTTGATGTAACCGAGGCCACCCAGGCACTGGATTGCTTCCAGCGCCACCATCACGGCGCTGCGCGATGCGTGCAGCAGGCAAGATGCCGGGTCGATGCGCGATCTGCGCCCACGCTCGTAATCCCCGGCAATGCGATATGCGTAAGCGCGGGAAGACTGCAGCGCCGTGTCCATGTCTGCCACCTTGGCTTGCATGACGCCAAAGGAACCCAGGGTCCGGTTGAATTGTTTGCGTTCGCCAAGGTATGGCAGCACGGCATCCAGCGCAGCCTGCATCAGTCCCAGGGGGCCCCCAGTCAAAACCAGGCGT
>SHZL01000155.1 GCA_009692275.1 Lysobacterales bacterium
AACAGCGCATGCAACTGGCGATCGCACTTTCGGAGGAGAACGTGCGTAAGCAAACCGGCGGGCCCTTTGGCGCCATCGTAGTGGCAGAGGATAGCGGCCTGCTCGTGGGGGCCGGTGTCAACCTCGTTACCAGCCTGCGCCTGTCCATGGCCCATGCCGAAATCGTTGCCCTCAGCCTGGCCCAGCGTGCAGTCAACTCCTGGGACCTTGGAACTACCAGCCGCATGCAACTGGTCACCTCCTGCGAACCGTGTGCCATGTGCTTTGGTGCCGTCCCGTGGTCCGGCGTGAGCAGCATTGTGTGCGGTGCACGCAAGGGAGATGCCGCAGCTGCGGGTTTCGATGAAGGCGATAAGCCGGATAACTGGGCGGCTTCCCTGCGCAAACGCGGCATTGAGGTCAGACTGGACGTGCTGCGGGAAGAGGCAGTTCAGGTCTTGCGCGCCTACGCCGACCAGCAAGGCGCGATCTATAATCCGGGAAAATCGCCCGGGGCGCCCTGAGGGGAGAGCCGCCCCGGGTTTTCGGGTGACGCGCCCCCTCAACGGTTACCCGACAACTCCGCCCGCAAGCTATCCAGGTACCCCCGCATCAGGCTCGCGCGGCGTTCCGCTTCGGCCCGCCCGGAGTTGGTTTGCATAGTCGCCGGCAGCCGCAACAGCTTGGCGTAGAAGTGATCCAGCGTATACCTTGAATCATCCGGTTCACGCTCGTCGCAGAAGGGGTCGATGAGGCTGAACAAAGGGCGGTTCAGACGGCCTCCGACCAGCAGGCAACGGGCAATGCCGATGGCGCCCAGCGAATCGAGACGGTCGCCATCCTGCACTACCCGGGCTTCAAGTGTGCGGGTTGGAACCGCAGCAGAGTAGCTGTGGGCTTCAATCGCGTGGTAGACATCGGCCAGGCATTCCTGCGGGTAATCAAGCCCGCCAAGAAAATCGATGGCGGCCTTGGCGGCCAGTTTGGAGCCTTGGGCCCGCCACGGGCTGTCCTTTGCCACTGCCACGCAATCATGCAACCAGGCTGCGGGCAGGGTGATCCAGGGATTGGCGCCCTCGGTGCGCGTGAGTGCCTCGACATTGGTCACAACCCTGTTTACATGGCTGATGTCGTGAGCAGCATCAGCAGCCTCCACTGCGGCCATGAAATCGCGGCAGCGAGCTTGCAGGTCCTCAAGCGTCATCAGTGGCCGGTCTTCTTGCTGCGGGAAGGCGCCCGGCGACCCGGGCCTGCGGGTGAGCCGGGCTTGCTGCCGGGGCGTGCACTCCGCGTCGCCGCGGGTTTCGCCGCCCGCGGCGCGCTTCTGGTTGGCGGCACAACCCTTCTGCCATCGTGCTGCGCAGACTTATGCGTACGAGCGGGCGGCGTTGGTGCCCGGCCAGAGCCGTGTTTCCGCCCGGCCTTGCCGCGTTCCCTCACTGCTTCCAGCGTCAGCGGTGCCGCTACCACTGGCAGCTTTACATCATTGCGCAGAACCCGGTGATCGCGCGGCGTGACTTCAGACCACCGGCCAACTTTTAGCCCCTTGGGCAGCGTAGCCGCGCCGTAGCGCACGCGCTTCAAACGGCTGACCATGCACCCTACCGACTCCCACAGGCGCCGCACTTCGCGATTGCGCCCTTCGAGCAGAGTAATCTGGAACCATTGATTGCCGGTGGCAGTGGGCATGCGCTGGATATCGCTGAAGCGGGCAAGGCCATCGTCCAGTTGCACGCCTTCCCTCAATTGCGCCACCTGTTCGTCGCTGACCATGCCACGAATGCGGCAGACATATTCTCGGTCAACCTGGTTGGACGGGTGCATCATCGCATTCGCCAATTCGCCGTCGGTGGTCAGCAACAGCAAACCAGTGGTGTTGATATCCAGCCGCCCGACCGTTACCCAGCGCGCGGTTTCCACCTGGGGCATGCGGTCGAACACGGTAGGTCTGCCGTCCGGGTCGTTGCGGGTCGTGACTTCACCTTCCGGCTTGTTATAAATCAGGGTGCGGTGCTGCGCTGTCGCAGCGATCACCTGCCATTCCTGGTCGCGAAACTGGATGCGGTCTCCCGGTTTGACGGAGCGACCCAGTTCCACCTTCTTGCTGTTGACCAAAACGGCGCCCTCAGCAATCTGCGTTTCCAGGGAACGCCGCGAACCCAGGCCCGCGCCAGCCATGACTTTGTGCAGGCGCTCGGTGCCGGGCTCTGTGCCGGGCTCTTTGCTGGGCCTGGCACCGGCCTTCTCGCGGGTTTCTTTGCCGGGTCGACGAGGGTTTCTCACGTATGGGACTCGCCGGTATCACCTGGTGGTGCGGTGGGCTCTTCACTGCCGTGAGCAAGGGACTCGATTATTTCGGGGCCGGCATCCGGTGTGTCCGGATCAAAATCCAGTTCCGGATCCAGGGTCTCCATGTCGCGAATTTCAGCCAGGGTTGGAAGTTCGTCCAGAGTGCTCAGGTTGAAATAGTCCAGGAAAGCGCGGGTGGTTCCAAACAGAGCTGGCTTGCCGGGTACGTCACGGTGCCCGACCACGCGGATCCACTCCCGTTCCTGCAAAGTGCGAATGATGTTTGATCGCACCGATACACCACGCACTTCTTCGATTTCGCCGCGGGTAATGGGCTGGCGGTAAGCAATCATCGCCAGTGTCTCCAGCAAGGCACGCGAGTAGCGCTGCGGCCGTTCCTCCCACAACCGGGATATCCAGGGAAGCAGGGAGGGGCGGGTCTGCAGGCGATAGCCGGAAGCGACTTCCACCAGCTCGATGCCCCGGCCGGCAAGATCTCCTGCCAATTCCTCCAGTGCTTTGCTGATCTCTTCCATGCTGTAGGCCTCATCAGCGGCAAACAGCGATACCAACTGGTTCGCGCTGAGGGGCCCGCCGGCTGCAAGCAGCAGCGCTTCGATGATGTGCTTCAAAGGCGTCGTAGTGGCAGTGTCCGACATGGAAATATCACTCCCGGGGTCAGGGTTATTCAAGAGGCACTTCCGCAGCGCCCGGGCGCTTGATGTAAATCAGGCCAAAGGGTTTGTTCTGCACCATGTCCACCATGTGCTCGCGCAGCAATTCCATCAAGGCGAGAAACGTCACGATCACGCCCATCCGGCCTTCTTCCACCGTAAAAAAATCCGGAAACTCCAGGTAGGGCCGGTCGCGCAGACGCTCGATGATTGCACTCATCCGTTCCCGCACCGACAAAGGTTCGCTGCCTACCTGGTGGTGGCTGAACAACTCAGCACGGTTCAACACATCGCGTAGCGCCAGCAACATGTCCTGCAGGTCAATTTCGGGGGGAATGCTGATGGCCTTGCGTTCTTCCACCCACGCTTCCAGCACGGCAAAATCACGCTCAGCCCGGGGCAGGTTTTCCAGGTCTTCCGCCGCTTGCTTGAACCGCTCATATTCCTGCAAGCGGCGCACCAGCTCGGCGCGCGGATCTTCTTCTTCCCCGCCTTCAGTCGATGGCCGCGGCAGCAGCATACGTGACTTGATTTCGGCCAGGATGGCAGCCATCACCAGGTACTCTGCCGCGAGTTCGAACTGTACCTCGTCAAGCAATTCGATATACGCCATGTACTGCCTGGTAATTTCCGCAATGGGAATGTCCAGCACGTCCAGGTTCTGACGCCGGATCAGGTACAGCAACAGGTCCAAAGGACCTTCGAAAGCGTCGAGAAAAACCTCCAGGGCGTCCGGCGGAATATACAAGTCCAGCGGCATCCTGGTGTAGGGCTGGCCCTGCACCACGGCAAAAGGCATTTCTTCCTGTAGCACTCCCACAGGATCCGGCTTGGTGACTATTTGTGCAGGGGTTTCCACAGAGGTCTCGTAATGCAGGTACGCGATCAGAATTCTATCACGCCGCGCCCCTGGCGCAGGATCAGCGGCTGATCTCCGGTCAGATCGACCAGCGTGCTGGGTTCCAGCGGGCAGTACCCGGCATCGACAAACAGGTCGACCATTCCGTGGACTGCGTCAAACAGATCTTCGTTGTCCATGATTTCATCCTGGGTTCCGGGCAGTATCAGGGAAGAACTGAGCAGCGGTTCATCCATGGCGCTGATAATTGCCTGTGCTACCGCATGTTCCGGGATGCGGATGCCAATCGTTCGGGTCTTCCTCTGCTGCACGGACTTGGGCACGTTGCCAGTCGCCGGGAGTATGAAGGTAAATGGTCCGGGCGTGTGCTGGCGGATCAGGCGGTGGGCGGCGTTATCCACTCTGGCGAGCTGGCTCACATCGGACAGGGTACGGCAGCAATAGGTAAAGTGGTGGCGCTGATCCAGTTGGCGCATGCGCACCACCTGTTCCTGTGCCTTGCGGTTGCCTGATCGCCAACCCAATGCGTAGCCGGAATCGGTCGGGTAGGCAATCAAACCGCCCCGCACCAACACGGCTGCGACATGATCGATGTGGCGGGGATTCAGTCCCTGCAGCCGTACTTCCAGCCGTTCGCTCATAAGGAGCCTCTGATCACTATGCTTTTACTGCCCTGGCGTCGTGCAACGCGCCATTCTAAAGCAGCATGCCAGGTGGAAACAGGGGCGCGGCGCAACGCGCTTGTGCGGCCATGCCCTTGCACGTAAGCTGTCGCCCTCATGTGGTATGCCATCTATTCAACCGACAGCAAGAACAGCCTGGGGCAACGCGTCGCGCTGCGCCCCGAACACCGGGCGCGCCTGCAAACCCTGTTGCAGGAGGGACGCCTGTTGCTGGCCGGGCCCCGTCCGGCAATCGATGCAGCGGACCCCGGTCCGGCCGGTTACGCCGGTTCCCTGGTCGTTGCCCGTTTTAATTCCCTGCAGGAAGCCCGGGCATGGGCGGAAGCGGATCCCTATGTTGCAGCCGGCGTGTATGAGAAAGTGGACGTTTCGCCCTTCCTGCGAGTCATGCCGCCGTGAATACCGAGGAACGCATACAGCAGATTCGCCGACGCCTGGACGTCACTTTGCAGCCGCAAGCCCTTGAGGTTATTGATGAAGGTCACTTGCATCGCGGACACGAAGGGGCAAAGGACGGGCGTGGGCATTTTCGCCTGAAAATCGTATCGCGGCGGTTCATCGGGCAGTCCATGGTGCAGCGCCATCGACTCGTGTACCAGGCCATGGGCGACTTGATGCAGAGTGATATTCACGCCCTGGCCATAGATGCCCTAGCGCCGGTTGATTCCTGACCCGGCAGCTGCAGCCTGGAAATTCAGGCCGGTTGCCAGCCGGGAGCGCGGTGTTCGGCAATCACCGTGGTATACACGCCACCGCGCACGTTGAATTTGGCTTGCAGGCGGATGTAACGCGGGTTCAGGGCCGCAACAAGGTCATCCAGGATGCGGTTGGTGAGGTCTTCGTGAAAACCACCCTGTTCACGGTAGCTCCACAGGTATAATTTCCACGACTTGAGTTCCACGCAGTGTTCGGCTGGAATGTACCTCAGCTTCAGGGTGGCAAAATCGGGCTGGCCGGTTTTCGGGCACAAGCAAGTGAATTCTGGAGAGTCGATCCGGATGGTATAATCCCGGGACGGCTTGGGGTTGGGAAAAACCTCCAGTTCGGCGCTGGCTCTGGTGCCCATGGTAGCTCCTGAAAATTAAGAAAATTATTCAAGGAATCTCTGTTCTGTTCGTTCAGCCATTATTCCGGAACAGACCAGGGGTCCTCTAACGAAAATCAACAAGCGACGCAGTTTAGCCACTTCATGAAGAACAATTCAATGTTATATCGGGTCGGCGCGCAGATCGCCGGTGCCAACTCTGCCCCGCCAGGCCAGCCTGGACTATATGCAGCGACATGGTGTGCGGGCAGGACTGCCCATGGGGAGCGGCGCGCATGAGGCTGACGGCAGTCAAACTGGCGGGTTTCAAGTCCTTTGTTGATCCCACGACTTTCCTTGCACCCACCAACCTGACGGGTATTGTCGGTCCGAACGGATGCGGCAAGTCCAACATCATTGACGCCGTGCGCTGGGTCATGGGTGAAGGCTCGGCCAAGCTGCTGCGCGGCGACAACATGGCCGACGTTATTTTCAAGGGTTCAGCCACGCGCAAACCGGTTGGCACCGCCACGGTGGAACTGGTATTCGATAACTCCGCCGGGCGGGTTGGCGCCCAGTTTGCCGGCTACAACGAAATTTCGGTCAAACGCCAGGTCTCCCGCGACGGTGTGTCCGTGTATTTCCTGAACGGCACCCGCTGCCGGCGCAGAGATGTGCGCGACCTGTTCCTGGGCACAGGCCTGGGTTCACGCAGTTATTCCATCATCGAGCAAGGCATGATTTCCGAAGTGGTGGACGCCCGCCCGGAGGAAATCCGCGCGCACCTCGAAGAAGCGGCCGGAATTTCCAGGTACAAGGAGCGCCGGCATGAAACAGAGAATCGCATAGCCCATACCCGCGACAACCTGTCGCGTCTGTCGGACCTGCGCGAAGAAGTTGGCAAGCAACTGGGCCGCTTGCAGAGGCAGGCTGCGGCCGCGCGCAGATACCGCAAGTTGCAACAGGAAAAACGGGAACTGGAAGCACGCCTGATAACCTTGCGCTGGAGTACCCTGAAAGAATCAACCGAGCAGGGCCTGCTGGGGCTGGGCAAGCAGGAAACCCTGCTGCAGGAGAGTATTGCTGCGCAGCGCGCGGCAGAAGCGGCGCTGGA
>SHZL01000156.1 GCA_009692275.1 Lysobacterales bacterium
TGGAGTCCCCATTGGCGCCGATGATGATGAACTTGCCATCCGCGCAGCGGTAGGTATTGGTTGGGACTATGCCGGTGATGGTTGAGCCGGAAGGCTGGCGGATCACGCCCGCGCCATCGTATTCCGGTATCGCACCTTCCAGCAGGTTGAACACGCCTTCGTACAAGGCGGTGTCCACCACCTGCCCCGGCCCGCCCGGTGCCTTGAGTTTGTGCACGCAGGCCATGACGATGCCGAGTGCTGCGTGCAGGCCGGCCAGTGTATCGCCCATGCTCAGGTTGGCGCGTACCGGTGCTTCGCCGGGAAAACCATTTACATAGCGAAAACCGCCCAGTCCTTCACACACAGAAGCAAACCCCGGCTTGGAAGCATACGGCCCGTCCTGGCCGTAGCCGGAGATGCGGGCATAGATCAGACCGGGATTATTGGTTTTGAAATCCTCCGGGCCAAGCCCCCATTTCTCCATCACGCCGGGGCGAAAATTCTCCACCAGCACATCACAGGTATCGGCCAATTGCCGAATCAGGTCGCGGCCGCGCTCGTGGCGCAAATTGGCAGTGATGCACTTCTTGTTGCGCGCCAGGCTGCGCCACCAGTACGAGGTACCCTGCTCGTCCAGTTCGCGCCATTTGCGCAGGGGATCCCCCTCGCCCGGCGGCTCGACCTTGATCACCTCTGCACCGTAATAACCCAGGATGCAACCGGCGAAGGGGCCGGCCAGCAGTTGCCCGAGTTCCAGTACGCGGATGCCATCAAGTGGGCGTGGAGATGGATTCATGAATTCAACTGTCCTTTGTGATGAGTAGAATTTATCATGAAGCCATGGATGGTGAACTGGTTTTTCTAACACGGGGCATGCCTGCCACAGCGAAATCAGCCACCCCAAAATCCGCCACAACAGCAGCAGGTCTGGCAGTTGTCCTTTGCGCGGTCATGTTGTGCTGCGCCTGCTCCAGTGCGCCACGCAGTGCCACTCCCGCCCCAAACGATCTGTCCGCTTCAAGTTTTGAGCAAATCCAGACCCCGCTGCTGATTGAACTCCCCGCAGGCAAAGACCTGGCGATTTCAAATTCTTTCGGTGACATCCATGTACGCCAGTCTGCTGACGCATCGGTGCAAATGACCCTGCACCTGCAACGCACACCCAACAGCAAGGCACAAGCCCGCATCACCCGGAAGACCTCCGGCACAAGCCTGGAACTCGCCGTAAACACAGACCAGGATAAGTCCCGCAAGGAGGTCTTGCGCATCGACCTGGTGGTGTTCGTGCCGCCGCAACCGCAGCTAGAGCTGGTCACACAACACGGAGCAATCGATGTCAGGAAAATCGACAACCCCTTGATCGACGCCGCGAGTGACAGTGGAGAGCTTGTGCTTACAACGCGCTCGGTGATGCGCGCCCGCAGCAAGACCGGTAGAATCCGCGCAACCATTATGCAACCCGGCTGGTCGGGTGAGAGCCGCATAGCAAGTGACAGTGGGCCGGTGCAGGTTTTCTTTCCGCTCAGTCCCAACCTGCATTTGCTTGCCACTTCAGGCGCTTCGATTCACAGCGAGTTTCAGCTGGATATCAAGCAGGATGGCAAGGGCGCCCGGGTGGAACTGGACCGCGGCGATGGCAGTGACAGGCTGGTCATTGCCAGCCACCGCGGCGAAGTGCAGTTGTACAGCGTGGTATTCAACCCGGCGGACTACCCGGGCAAATGATGTGAGTGCGCAAGCCAGGACCATGAGCGAATTCAGGCAATGAAGACTCAAGCAATCACGTGGGCCAAACGCCTTTCCCGCAGCCTGGGCACCATGGCCTTGTGCCTTGGCAGCGTAGCCCCCACCAGTGCCGCCAACCCTCCGGTAGGTTCAGGCACATTGCCCATGCCCTCCTACAGCTTTCACACCAGCCACATTGAAACTACCCCCAGCGGCGTGACCGTGCGCACCGGGGCAGAGTACGTGTATACCAGCATCCCGGAAAAAATCGATGTCGACCTGGCGCGCCAGCCAAAGGCTGCGCAATGGCAGGCCGGCGATCCCAGCTGGGAAGTTCCCATGCGGCGCGGCCCTCCTGCCATTGTCGATCCGCGACCGGTGAACAAGGTAGCGAGCCCGATCGATCCCGTGTGGCAACAGCCAGATGGCGCGCAACTGCGCGCAGCCACATCCTTTGCCACACCGGCTTACAGCTTTGCCAGCCTTCGTTCCAGCACCAGCCCGAATGACCCCAATGGCGAAGTGGGAAAAGACTGGTTCGTGATCGCCATCAATGCCTCTGGCGGCACGCAGTACGAATTTTACGACAAGTCCGATCCAACCATTACCAGCGGTCCCTATACACTCGGCACCCTGGGGTTGGGCGTCTGCGCCGGTTCGGGCGATCCGGTGGTGCTGTACGACGAACTGGCAGAACGGTGGCTTTTCACCGAATTTTCCTTGGGCAGTAACCGCTTATGTGTGTATGTTTCACAGACCGATGATCCGATCAGCGGCGGCTTTTATGCCTATACCTTCCAGGCCCCGTCTTTCCCTGACTACCCAAAATATGCCGTCTGGGGCGACGCTTACTACGTCGGCACCAATGAAAGTGCCGGCTCCGCGGTGTGGGCCCTGGATCGCAGCGCCATGCTGAATGGGCAGCCAGCAACCATGCAGCGGTTTGATGAGCTGAACATTCCGGGGGCGTTCAGTTTTGCCATGATTCCCCCCGTTGACCTGGATGGGCACGCGGAGCCACCTCCCGGGTCCCCGGGTATTTTCATCCGTCACTACGATGACGAGGCACATCTCCCGATTGGCATACCCAATGTACCCACTGAAGACTACCTCGAGTTGTTCGAGTTTCACGTGGACTTCGCCGACGAGACCAAGTCCAGGCTGACCGGGCCCATCCGTATTGCCGTCAGTGAATTCAGCTCGGAATTGTGCGGTTACACTTCATACTTTTGTTTTCCGCAGAAGGGTAGCACTTCCACACTGGACCCCTTGCGCGAAGTGGTCATGAATCTGCCCAAGTACCGCAATTTCGGCGACCACGAATCCATCGTGGGAAATTTCACCGTCGACGTGGATGGCGCTGACCGAGGCGGCATCCGCTGGTTTGAACTGCGCCGCGCGGGAGGAAGCTGGTCCCTGTACCAGGAGGGTACCTGGTCGCCGGATAGCAATAACCGCTTCATGGGCGCCAGCGCCATGGACGCAAGCGGTAACATTGCCCTGGGCTACAGCATCTCCAGCAGCAGCCTGTACCCCGGCGTGCGCTATACCGGCCGACTGGAATCCAGCCCACTCGGCGGGATGAGCGAAGCGGAGGTTACGCTGGTGGACGGCACCGGTCCCTCCCCTGGAAACCGCTGGGGCGACTACGGCTCACTGAGTGTCGACCCAGAAGACGGTTGTACGTTCTGGCTGGTGGAAAACTATGCAAAAGCCGGAAGCAGCGCCAGGCAGAACCGTGTGGGCTCTTTTAAATTCGACAGCTGCGGGCAGGCTCTCGACCTCCAGTTCAAGAATGGTTTTGAGCCTCCGTAAATTCCGTTTCACGCTGGCCCTTTTTCCCCCTCGGCAGAGCACGGCCGGGACATTCAGCTGCCGATGCGGTCCTTGATCGCGTGGTACAGCATGCCTACGACCAGCCCGGGCCAGCGCAACAGAGTACCCCCGGGAAACTTTGGCGTTGGAATCCGCGCCATGACGTCAAATCGTTCAGCGGTGCCCGCCACGGCTTCGGCAATCAGTTTTCCGGCCAGCGTGGCAATCTGCACGCCGTGGCCGGAGTATCCGAGGGCATAAAATACATCCGGCTGCAGCCGGCCAAAGCAGGGCAGGCGATTCATGGTCACGGCCAGCGTGCCACCCCAGCCGTAATCAATGCGCGCTGCAGCCAACTGCGGGTAAAAATCCAACAGGTATTTGCGCACAAATGACTTGATGTCTGCCGGAAAACGCCGGGTGTAATTCTCCCCGCCGCCAAACAACATGCGCCCGTCGCCGGTCAACTTCCAGTAGTTCACCACGAATTTTGCGTCGAACATGCACAGGTCTTGCGGGTTGAGCTGCTGCTGTTGCCCGGCGCTCAGCGGTTCCGTCGCCAGGATAAAATTGTTGATGGGCATGATCTTGCCGGCGATGCGTGGCTCCAGCCGCCCAAGGTAACCGTTGCAGGCCAGCACCACGAATTGCGCGGTCACGCTGCCCTGCCCGGTGCGCACACAAGTGGGAGACGCCGCGTCATAAGCGGTAACGCGGCTGTTTTCATGCAGCTCCACGCCCAGCCTGGCGGCCGCAGCAGCCAGGCCCAGTGCGTAATTGAGCGGATGCAAATGGGCTGATTCGTGCTCTACCAGCCCACCCTTGAACGCCGTGCTACCCGCCAGGCAGGCGAGCTCTTCCCCTTCGACAAAGCGGCAGTCCAGTCCGTACGCATTGCGCATATGATCCGCATGCCCCCGGTACCAGTTTGCATCGCTCTGCTTGGCAGCAGCCTGCAGGTTGCCACGCTTGAGGTCACACTGGATATTGAAGCGTTGAATCAGCTCACGCACGGTGTCTACCGCTTCCACGCCGAGGTCCCAGAGCCTGCGGGCTTCTTCCTTTCCAAAACGCTGTTCGAGCTCTTCCTGTGGCTGGCGCTGGCCCAGGGTGCATTGCCCGCCATTGCGCCCGGAAGCTCCCCAGGCTATGCGCTCCGCTTCCAGCAGCACCACCCGGTAGCCCCGTTCGGCGAGGTGTATGGCCGAAGATAAACCGGTGTAACCCCCGCCAATGACGCATACATCGGCGGTGTGGGCTCCCGCCAGAGCGGGGAAATCCAGTTGCCTGTTGGCGCTTGCGGTGTAGTAGGATTCTATGTATTGCGCAACAGCGGGCATGGGAAGATCTACCTGTATCTGGCCCACAGCATGGCGCGCTGGCGCGGCGAAATCAACAATTTGGCGGAGGTCTCAAGCGGTACCATGAAAATCAATTGCCCCCTTACCCACTTCCTGCTGGCCTGCACCGGCTGTTGCCTGCCTTTGCTGGCGCAGGCAGAAAACCATGCCCTGGTGCACTGCAGTATTTTCAACGGCTATGAAAACAGCATCCAGGCCAACATGACCGTGCGGGTGCGCGATCGCCTGATCGAAAGCGTTGCTGCAGACGGGGTCAAGGTTCCGGATGGCTATAGCGTCATAGACTGCGCCGGAAATTACCTGATGCCCGGCCTGATGGACGTGCACACGCATCTCGAAAACCTGGAGCAGGCGCAGCGCGCCCTATACACCGGCGTAACCACCATACGCAGCGCCAGCGTGCCCGCATACCAGGATATTGGCTTGCGCGAGCTGGTCCGGTCCGGCGGCTTGCCCGGCCCGGATGTGGTCGCAGCAGGGGTCTACGTTAGCCCCAATCTCGAAGACACCATCCTGGCGGATCCGCGGCTGGCTGTCCTGGCACACGGAGTAAACACGGACGATGAACTGCGCTTGCTGGTGAATGTGAACATTGATCGGGGCGTGGATGTGATCAAGACCCGCGGCACCGAGCGCGCAGGCCGCCCGGATACCGACCCGCGTGAACAGGTCTACAGCCGGCACCAGTTGGAAGTGATTGTCACCGAGGCGGCAAAACGGGGCATACCCGTCATGGTGCACGCACACGGTGATGAAGGTGCTCTGGCCGCAGTGCAGGCGGGCGCGCGCAGTATCGAACACGGCACCTACCTGTCGCAAGGAACGCTCAAGCTGATGCAGGAAAAAGGCACCTGGCTTGTTCCCACCTACATCACCATGCTGGAAATGAATGAAGAGCAATATGAATCCGTCCTGCGCCTGCGCGGTTCACACATGGTGCCGCGCCTCGAGCAAGCCATCCGGACTGCACACCGCCTGGGTGTGCGTTTTGCTACCGGCGCGGACAGTTACTATGAAAAAGAATCCATCAACACGATTTCCCTGGAGGTCATGTACCTCTCCCGTTTTGGCCTGAGCACGTTCGAGGCCTTGCAGGCAGCGACGACCAGCTCAGCCGAGTTGCTGGGCCTGGAGGAGAAAACCGGCCGCATCAAGGCCGGTCTGGAAGCAGACATGATCCTGGTGCCGGGTAACCCGCTGGAAGACATCATGGCGGTGCAGGATGTACTGATGGTCATGAGCAATGGTCAGCTTGCATTGCAACGCCTGCCCTTTGCCAGGCAATGACCAGCGTCGACTAAAGAACCCTGTGGGCTCTGTTCGCCCGGCTGGCAGTGAAATCATCAATGAGTTGCAGCATGCGCTGACGGCCAAAACTGCCGTAATGGCCGCAATGGAAAATATCCGCAGGAATTTCCTTCAGGCGAGCCAGGGTCTCAAGATATACCTCCGGCTGTGAGGTCGACAGGTCGTCCAGCAGTTCCCCGTCATACAGCGTATCGCCGGTAAACAGGGTCGCGGTTTGTTTTTCATACAGGCAGATCGACCCCGGCGAGTGGCCTGGCATGTGGAAAACCCGCAGCACGCGGTTGCCCAGGTCAAGCTCATCACCTTCATCAATCAACTGGCTGGGCGGCGCCGGAACAATGGCGTAGCTCTCGAAGCTGAAACCGGCAAACGG
>SHZL01000157.1 GCA_009692275.1 Lysobacterales bacterium
CTGCCCATCGCCTGGTTTAGCCCGAGGCGGTTTTTGCAATACTCTTCAGATTCCCAGGCCGCCAGGGTACATAGCACCTGGGCAGCAAAGGCTTCATGTATTTCGTAGAAATCAAAGTCCTGCAGTTTCAGGCCGGTGCGCTGCAGCAGTTCCGCCACGGCGACGGTAGGTGCCATCAGCAAGCCTTCATCGTGAACGAAATCGACGGCGGATGTCCGGCCTGAAGTGATGTATGCCTGCACCGGCAAATCATGCTCCCTGGCCCAGTCTTCGGACGCCAGCAATACCGCCGCCGCGCCATCAGTCAGGGGTGTACTGTTGCCCGCAGTCAGGGTGGCGTCATTTGATTTGGCAAATACCGTGCGCAGGGTTCCAAGCTTTTCCAGGCTGGTGTCGGCGCGCACGTTATTGTCCCGGCTGACTCCACTCCACGGCGTCACGAGTTTATCGAAAAAGCCCCGGTCGTAAGCGGCAGCTGCCTTGAGGTGGCTTTCCATGGCCAACTGGTCCTGCGCCTCGCGTGAAACATGCCATTCCCGCGCCATGCGCTCGGTGTGTTCGCCCATGGACAAGCCAGTGCGCGGTTCACCATTGGCCGGCACTACCGGTTTGAGCTCTCCCGGGCTGAATCCCTTCAGAGCTTGCAGGCGTTGGCGCAAAGATTTGGCAGTCCCGGCTTTGACCAGGCGGTGGGCAAAGCGGTCCCCGAAAACGACCGGCGGGTCTGAAGTTGTATCCGTACCACCTGCAATACCGCAATCAATTTGGCCGCTTGCAATTTTAGCGCCAATCACCAGTGCGCTCTGCAAGCTGGTGCCACAGGCCTGCTGCAAGGTCGTTGCAGGTGTCAAAGGTGACAGGGACGTCGAAAGCAGTGCTTCCCGGGCGAGGTTCCAGTCGCGGGAATGGCTGGTGACAGCGCCGGCAACCACTTCGTCAACCTGCAGTCCTGTGAGGTTGAAGCGCTCGATTAATCCGTTGAACGCGGCGACCAGCATGTCCATGTTGGATTTTTCTGAATAAATCGTATTCGAGCGGCAAAACGGGATACGGCTGCCGCCGATGACGGCAATCCTGCGCAGTTCAGTTACCATGGTCCTGCTCCTCTGTTTCTCCGCCGGCGCGGGCAAAGTCGCCGGCAGCAGAACGATGGTCAAGGTAATAAAGCGGGCCCCCGCGGAATGGAGCAAAGCCGGTTCCAAATACCATGCCTGCATCCAGCAAGTCGTCATCGGCGACAATGCCGTCCGCCAGGCAGGCACGACATTCATCAAAATAGGGCTGCATCAGTTCCTCCGCGAGAGACTTCAAATTGATGCCTGTCGCAGCGTTCTTGCCCTTCTCCGCCCGGCCGTTTTTCCAACGGTAAAAACCTTCGCCGGATTTTTTTCCCAGTTTTCCCTGGTCCACCAGGTCCTTCAGCATCGCTGCATCGTCCGTGCTTACATTGCCCCCCAGCAGGTTCATGACACTCAGCCCGACATCCAGCCCCACGGTGTCGGCCAGTTCAACCGGCCCCATGGGCATGCCGAAATCCATGGCAGCCTGGTCCAGGGCTTCCTTGCTGACGCCGCGTTCGCGGTGCAGCTGCAAAGCTTTCTGCATGTACGGTGCAAGCACCCGGTTCACCAGGAAACCCGGGCTGCTTTTTACCGGCAGGGGGAATCGATTTATCTGGCTACAAAAAGCAGCGCCTTGCGCAACGGACTCTCTATCGGTCTGCGGGTCGGACACCACTTCAACCAACGGCATCTTGGCGACCGGGTTAAAAAAGTGCAATCCAATCAAACGTTGCGGGTTTTGTAATACCGAGGCAATTTCATGCAGGGGAATGGCCGACGTGTTGGTAGCCATGATGGCGCCGGGCTTTAATCGCGGCTCGATGTCCCGGAACACGTTTTGCTTGGCCGCGACGTTTTCAAAAATGGCCTCGATGATAACATCGGCGAGGGCAATGCCTTTGCCCTCAACGTCCGGGATTAAACGGCTGTTCGCGCCCGCGATGCGATCCGGTTGGCGGAGCTTGCTGCGGAACAATTTCCCGGCTCGATCCAGAGCAGGCTGGATGTATTTCATCTCGCGGTCCTGCAGGGTCACTTCCAGGCCTTGCAATACGCACCATGCGGCAATGTCGCCCCCCATGACGCCAGCACCAATGACGTGAACACGGCGCGCTTTGAACGGACTGCTTTTCCCGTCGTTCTTGAGGCGGTCCATTAACCAGAAAACCCGCCGCAAGCCGCGTGAGGTGCTCCCGGTAATCAGTTCTCCCACCTGCACAGCTTCTTCTTCAAGCATGGCCTGCGGGTCATTGCCGTAATGCTCCCACGCATCGATCAGGGCGTATGGAGCGGGGTAATGCTCCGGGTTGGCGCGTGCAGCGGTTTGCTTGCGCACCATGCCGGCAATCAGCCTGCGCATCGGGCCAAGGTTGCTCAGCCTGGCGACAAGGCCGGGGCCGCGCGATTTCCTGTTCTTGAGGATGGCTGCTCGAGCCGCCCAGCGCAATTCGCCGTGGGGGCCTACCAGCTGGTCTACCAGTCCCATGGTCCTGGCCTGTGACGCCCTTACCATGCGACTGCTGAGCATCAGCTCAAGGGCCTTGGGCCCGCCCAGCAAACGGGTAGTGCGGGCACTTCCGCCGAATCCCGGGTATATCCCCAGGCGCACTTCCGGAAACCCCAGCCGTGTGCTTTCGTCATTCTTTGCGATTCGGTAGTGGCAGGACAGGGCCAGTTCCAGTCCGCCGCCCAGGCAATAACCTTCAATGGTGACGACCATGGGGAAGGGCAGTGCCTCGATGCGGTTAAACAGGGTGTGCACGTCCCGAATGCTTGCGGCAGCGTCCTGGGGATTGCTCACTCCATCAAATTCGCGGACATCGGCACCGACCACGAAAGAATTTTTCTTGCCGGACTGCAGGACTACACCTCTGGGCGGAGTTTTCTCGAATCCGTCAACAATGTTTTCCAGCTCAAGCAAAACCTCGCGAGACAGGCTGTTGGTTGATTCGCCTTCCCGATCAAGGGTCAACCAGCACACCTGGTCCATATCGTATTCAAGACGCCAATGGCTAAATTCAGGATTACTCATATTGGGGATTGCTCATGTTCAGGGTTCCGTACGGCACGGTATGGTGGGGAAGTTTGATTATGCCAGATCAGGATATGCCCGACCAATCCTGAAACGAGCCGCCCCGGAGTGGTTCGCCGGCAGTCAACCACAGTCAGAGCAAGTGAAACCCCGCTGCGCGGAGCATTCTGGACAGCGCAATCAAGGGCAGACCAACGATTGCTGCGGGATCCTGTGTCGACATGGATTGCATCAATGACGGTCCAGCTGCCTCAGACTTGAATGAGCCGGCACAGTCAAGAGGCTGGTCCAGCGCGATATACCTGCGGATTTCGTCGTCGGTCAATTCCCTGAATCTCACTGCTGTCGTATCCAGAGCTTGCCCACTGAACCCGCTGGCGCGGCAAATGACCGCGGCTGCGGTGTAAAACCTTACCTCCCGTCCGCTGAAATCCCGAAGTTGCTGGAAGGCGTTGTCCGCAGTGCCTGGCTTGCCGACCGTGCGCCCCGCGGATTCGGCAACCTGGTCGCAGCCAATCACCACGGCTTCGGGAAATTCCGCAGCAATGTGACTTGCCTTAACCAGCGCGAGTCTTTGCGACAGGGCAGTGGCGGACTCTCCGGGCAGGGGCGATTCATCAATGCGGGGACCTTGTACCGTGAATGGAATAGCCAGGCGGGTCAGCAAGGCCCGGCGGTAGGGACTGGTCGAGGCCAGAATTAATTCTCTTGGATGTGACTGAATTGGCATTTATGTTGTAAAATAACCGGTTTGTGTCTGGCAGTCACCTGGCGGTTTTGGCCAATTGTCCCGATTAGAGGTTCAGGGTAGTGGGTTCGACACGCCTGTGTTTTACTGAATCGGGTCGGGGCGCAGTGGAGCTGGTAATGTCATTGGAATATCCAGACTGGCTTGATCCCAGGAAAGCGGCCGAAGGCCACAGACGGTTTGAAGGCTCGGTGCCACTTGCCAGGATGCAGCGATTGTTGCCATTGCTGGCAAGTAGTGCAGGAGAGGCCAGATTCAGGGCGGACTTTGAATTTGACCAGCAGGCACGGGTTACGATTGAGATTGAAGTGGAGGCCAAACTGTCACTGCAGTGCCAACTCAGCCTGGAGCCCTACACCGAGTCAATTCATCGTGGCTCGACATTGGGCGTAATCGGGGATAGTGCAGAGGAAGCGTTACTGCCGGAGAACTATGAGCCAGTCCTCGTGCAGCATGGAAGGCTGGCATTACTTGACCTGGTGGAAGAGGAATTGCTTCTGGCCTTGCCCCGGGTGCCCAGGAATCCGAACCTGGATGCGGCGCAATTCCAGGTGAGCACTTCAGACAAAGAGCCATTTGCACCGGATAAGGAACGTGTGAGGCAAGCTTTTGCCGGCCTGGCGGAACAACTTGCCCAAAGAGAAGCCGGGAAACAAGCCGGGCAGGAAGGGCGCAGCAAAGGACAGAACAAACGCGGTAAGTAGCGCGCCGGCAGCATGGCGCGAATTGCTGGAATGATTTATTGATATTTGCTTATTTATATTTGTTTACTCATATTTGTTTACTCATATTTGTTTATCTATCGGGAGTATTGAACATGGCTGTGCAAAAAAGTCGTAAGACACCTTCAACGCGTGGCATGCGACGTTCACACGACGCGCTCAAAGCGCCCACGCTGTCAGTGGACCGCACATCCGGTGAAACCCACCTGCGGCATAACGTAAGCCCGGAAGGCTATTACAAAGGTCGTAAGGTGACCGACGACAAAATCGTCGAGATTGCTGAAGCATAATTGAGCCTCTCGTCCCGGGCTTCCCGCCCGGGACCGGCCCTGTCGTCAAGTTGCTCCGTACCGCAGCGATCAATGTTGCCGGTTCTGAAGAACCCGGCGCGCCTTTCGCTACCCTTTCCCTGGATGTTCACGGGGGAGACCACGGTCCCCGGCTGACTATTCCTGCCGCCATTGCAGCGCTCGCAAGGGACCCCGGGATCAAAATTATCCTGGCTGGTCAGCAATCCGCCATTGAGTCCATACTAACCAATGCTATGCAGGCGGTCGGTCCACGGCTCGTCGTGCACCACGCCCCGGACGTGTTACCTGCAGATGCCAAACCCACGGCTGTTTTGCGTCGCGGCCAAACAAGCAGCATGTGGCAGGCTTTGCAGTTGCTTGCTGACGGGAAGGCAGATGCCTGCATCAGTGGTGGAAGCACCGCAGCACTAATGACTCTTGGCGTAAAACTCGTGGGATTATTGCCCGGCATTCAGCGTCCTGCGCTAATGGCTCATGTGCCGTGTACCAACGGACAAACGGGCCTGCTGGATCTCGGTGCCAACATCAATGTGAGCGCTCGACAGCTGGTCCAATTCGCGGTCATGGGTTCTGTTACCGCGCAGGTTGCCGATGGGATTGACCGACCCAGGGTTGGTTTGCTCAACGTGGGCCATGAAGACAGTAAAGGCCATGAACTGGTGCGGGATGCTCATCAGCAACTCAAGCTGCTGCCGCTGAATTATGTCGGCTTTATTGAAGGGAGCGATATCTTCTCAGGGAAAGTTGATGTTGCGGTTTGTGACGGGTTTGCAGGAAACCTTATCCTGAAATCCAGTGAGGGCCTGGTTCGCTTTCTTGTCGCCGAGCTCAACTTCGCATTGAACTCCGGTTTCTCTACCCGTCTCGGGGGCATGCTGGTAAAACCAGCGCTGCGCCAATTGATGGCGCAACTCGATCCGTCTGCGCATAATGGTGCGCCACTGCTGGGCCTGAAAAGCGTTGTGGTCAAGAGCCATGGCGGGGCAGGCTGCGAATCCATGACACAGGCAATATTGGAGGCGGGGCGGGAAGCAAGGCGGCGCGTCCCGGAGAAAATCGAGGCGTCAATGCGAGCCTATCAATTGGAGACTGAGGCGTGATTTACTCAAGAATAATGGGAACTGGCAGCCAATTGCCCGAGCGGATTGTCACCAACCTTGACCTGGAGAAAGTCATGGCTACCACCGATGAGTGGATCCGTTCCAGGACAGGAATTTGTGAGCGGCGGATTGTCAGCGAAGGCGAAACCACTACCACCCTGGCCCTGGAAGCTTGCCGCAAGGCCCTTGCCGCTGCCGCCATAGAACCGGAAGAAATTGACCTGTTCATCGTGGGCACTACGACACCGGATCTGATTTTTCCCAGCTCAGCCTGCTTGGTGCAAAAGCAACTGGGCCTGCGCGACGTTGGGGCTATGGATATCAATGCGGCCTGTTCCGGCTTCATGTACGCCCTGAGTGTTGCTGATAAGTACATCCGTTGCGGAGACGCGCGCCGGGTTTTGGTTTGTGGCGCGGAAACCTTGTCAAAACTGATTAACTGGAACAAGCGCGATACTGCAGTATTGTTCGGCGACGGCGCCGGCGCGGTTGTGCTGGAGGCATCGGAGGAACCGGGAATACTGTCTACTCATATCCACGCTGAT
>SHZL01000158.1 GCA_009692275.1 Lysobacterales bacterium
GTATTTGAATTCCGCCGCGACCCGGGCGGCGAGATGACCGAAATGCGTTATCCCATCGACGAAGAACACTACCTGCTGGTGCGACGTGAAGGCGCGGACCTGGTTGCCGACCTGCAGCAACGCCAGATTACCCGCGAAATTGCCCAGGCTGAGGGCGTGATCAATTCCTCGCTGTTTCTTGCCGCGCGCGCGGCTGGCCTCAAAGACCAGATGATATTGGAGCTGGCCAATATTTTCGGCTGGGACATCGATTTCGTGCTGGACATACGCGACGGTGACCGTTTCATGCTGGTCTACGAAAAAATCTTCCGCGATGGCGAGTTTCTGCGCGACGGAAAGATCCTGGCGGCGACTTTCATCAACCAGGGCGAACGGTTCCAGGCCATCCGGTATGACAACGGCGAGATTGCGGACTACTACGCACCGGATGGTCGCAACATGCGCAAGGAATTCCTGCGCGCGCCGCTGAATTTTTCCTACATCAGCTCCGCTTTCAACCCCAAACGCATGCACCCGATCCTCAAGCGCATCCGGCCGCACAACGGCATTGATTACTTTGCACCGCCGGGCACGCCAGTCTATGCGGCCGGCAACGGCACCGTGATTCGCTCCGCCTACTCGGCTACCAACGGGAACCATGTGTTCATCCAGCATTCCAACAGCATCGTGACCAAGTACCTGCATTTTTCCAAGCAAGCCGTAATGCAGGGTCAGAAAGTGAACCAAGGCCAGACCATCGGCTATGTTGGCTCGACTGGCCTGGCAACAGGCCCGCATCTGCATTACGAGTTCGTGTTGGACGGAGTACACCGGGATCCGCGAACTGTGCCCTTGCCCAAGGTGGAGCCACTGGGCCCTGACTTACTGCTGGACTTTCAGCAGAAAGCTGCTCCCATGTTGACCCAGCTCAGCAGACTGGAGTCGGCATCGCTGTATGCGCAACGGCAGTGACGACAGGTTTTTTATCGGCATGTTATCCGGCACCAGCCGGGATGGTGTCGATACGGTTTTGGTACATTTCAGCAACAATCTGCCCAAGGTCATTGCGTCCTACTGTGTAGCCTATCCGGCGCCGCTGCAGGAGATGCTGCGCAAGATGATAGACCGCCGCATCCGTCCCGCAGAGGAGGAAATGGCGGTGGTGACCGAGGATTTGGCGGAGGTTTTTGCCCTTTCGGTGTGGGCCTTGCTCGACCAGGCCGGCGTCAAGGCCAAGGATGTGGTCGCCATCGGTTCCCACGGCCAGACGGTGTGGCACCGCCCGACCGGTAAAAACCCGGAATCCATCCAGCTCGGCCGGCCCCAGCTCATTGCCAACCTCACCGGCATTCCCACGGTGGGCAATTTCCGCCAGGCAGACATTGCCGCCGGAGGCCAGGGAGCGCCACTGGCTCCCTTGTTGCACGGCGCCCTGCTCATGCCCGCAGGAGGCGTGCGCGCGGTGCTCAACATTGGCGGTATTTCCAATATTTCGGTGCTTGCCGCCAACGGCATGATCAGCGGCTACGACACCGGTCCGGGGAATTGCCTGCTGGATGCCTGGGTAAAAAAACACGAAGGCAGCGACTTTGATGATGGCGGGCAATGGGCTGCCGGCGGCACCGCGGACGGAAGTTTGCTGGAACTGTTGCTGGCCGACCCGTATTTCGCCCTGCCGCCACCCAAGAGCACCGGTGTGGAGTATTTCAACATCTACTGGCTGAAGAAGTGCATGGACGAGCACGCATCCGCCCCTGCCGGCGAGGACCCTGGGGTGAGTGATCGCCCAGGTGGCCCCCCAGGCGCCAGGGACGTCCAGGCCACGCTCAGTGAACTGACTGCCCGCTCCGTGGCAACCGCTGTCCGCCACAGCGGGGCCAGCGAGCTACTGGTTTGCGGCGGTGGCGTGCACAACCTGGATTTGCTCAAGCGCCTGCAGCGCTTGCTGCCGGACACCCGGGTGGGCCCGACCAGTGATAGCGGCATAGACCCGGATCTGGTGGAGGCCATCCTGTTTGCCTGGCTGGCGCGTGAGCGCATTGCCAACAGGGCGCTGGACACACGTCGCATCACTGGAGCGCGTGAACCGGTAGTGCTGGGTGAAGTTTTCGATCCGGCCTGACCCAACGCAGGGGGGCAAAGCACGCTACACTCCCCGAATCCGACCAAGCCCGATAAGGTGCCCGATTTTGCCACTCAAGCCCGCTGCACTCATTGCCCTGCTGTTGTTCACTCCGGTACTCCGGGCACAAGCGACGCCGGCCGTTCAGGTGGACCAGGAAGCCCTTGCCTGGCTGCAGGCTTACCTGCGCATTGACACTGTGAATCCGCCGGGCAATGAGTCACGGGCAGTCGACTTTCTGGGCGCCATCCTCACGGCCGAAGGCATTTCCTGGCAATCTGCCGAGAGCGCGCCCGGGCGCGGCAACCTGTGGGCCCGGCTCAAGGGTGGCGACAAGCCGGCACTCATCCTGCTGCAGCACACCGACGTGGTGCCGGCCGACCCGAAATACTGGACTACCGATCCCCTGTCCGGAGAGATTCGTGATGGTTACCTGTGGGGGCGCGGAGCCCTGGACATGAAAGGCACCGGCATCTCCCAGCTTGCCGCCTTCATCACCCTGCACCGTGCCGGCCTGCCGCTCAACCGTGACGTGGTGCTGGTCGCCACGGCCGATGAGGAAGCCGGGGGTAGCTATGGCGCAGGCTGGCTGTTGAAGGAACATGCGGAAATCTTCGCCGGCGCCGGCATCCTGATCAACGAAGGCGACGGTGGCACCGACCGCGATGGCAAAGTCGCCTTCAGTGTCGAGGTCACGCAAAAGGTGCCGGTCTGGCTGCACCTCAAGGCCGTGGACACTCCCGGCCACGGTTCCATGCCCAACGCAACCAGTTCCGTGACGCGCATCGTCGAGGCGCTGAACCGCTTGCGCGAGCATGAATTCCCGGCACGCATCCTGCCGGAGGTCGACGCCATGTTTACCACGATGGCAGCCGATGCCAACGAAGAGTGGGCTGAATCTTACCGGGACATGGCCAATGCTATCCGTCAGCCGGGATTTCTCGACAAACTGCGGGCGCAATCGCCTTTCCTGCACGCGTTAACCCGCGACACCTGCACCATCACGCGCATGGAGGGCTCCAACAAGATCAACGTGGTGCCGCCGGAGGCCTGGGCGGAAGTTGATTGCCGCATGCTGCCCGACCGCCCGGCCGAGGCGCTGGTGCAGGACGTGCGGAACTTGCTGGATGGCACCGGGGTGGAAGTGGAGGTCATCATGGCCTTCACGCCAGCGGTGTCGCCCACCAACACCGATCTGTACCAGGCTATCGAAGCGGTAATCGCCGAACAGCACACAGGCGCGACGGTTAACCCGTCAGTTGGGACCGGCTTCACCGACAGCCACTTCACCCGCGATGCCGGCATTGCCAGCTATGGTTTCGACCCGATAATCGTTGCGGAGAGTGAAGGGCTGCGCATTCACGGCAACGACGAGCGCGTCAGCGTCGATGCCTTCCAGCGTGGCGTCCGGGACATGCAGGCCATCATCGACACGGTGGTTTACGACTGAATTCCGGACGATACACAGGAGATTATTGGCATGGTGCTTCGCTCCATGTCGCCACAACGCCCTGACGCCGGGACGACAATCACGGATCTTGCTATCATTGCCGCATGAACCTGCTGCTCAACCTGATCTGGCTCATCCTTGGCGGCTTTATCGTTGTGCTGGCTTATTTCCTCGGCGGCATCCTGCTGTGCATCACCATCATAGGCATCCCGTTTGGCTTCCAGTGTTTCAAGCTGGCAGGACTGGCTGTGGCGCCCTTTGGCAGCGAAGTGCGGGAAAACGACCCGCCCAGCGGCGCGCTGGCGGTGATCATGAACATCCTCTGGATTCTCGTGCCGGGACTGGGCCTGAGCCTGGCTGTGTTCCACTTGGTGATGGCGCTGGTCTTCGCCATCACCATCATCGGACTGCCACTGGCGGCACAACACCTCAAGATGACCCGCCTGGCTTTATTGCCGTTTGGCACCGAAGTCAGGGGGTAATGCCGGGGTTCCTGGACTTACTCAGAACATCGCTTCACTTTCAGAACATCGTTTCGGGAAAATCAATAATACTTAGCCCGCCGGTCTCCACCACCGCAGCATACGCTTGCGCCCTGGGCATGATCTGCTCGAGGTAAAAGCGCGCAGTCTGCGCGTAACTTTCCGCCCCTTTCTCCCCGTTCTTTTTTGCCGCGACGGCATGGCGCATGAGCAGCCAGCCGCCCAACACCGTGCCCGTGAGCATCAGGTAATTGAACGCGACAGCACTTACGGTGTTGGGATCGTCGTCCGAATGCTCAACCACCCACGAAGTGGCGCTGTCCAGCAATTCCGCGCCGGCGAGCAGACGCCGGGCTTCGAGCACGTTTGCTTCCGGCATCCCGGCTGACAGTTGCCGTATTTCTTCGATCATGCCACGCAGGGTTGCAGCGCCCTGCTTGAGCAGTTTGCGTCCCACCAGGTCCAGGGCCTGGATACCGGTGGTGCCTTCGTAAATGGGCAGGATACGTGCGTCGCGCATATGCTGGGCTACGCCGGTTTCTTCCACGTAGCCCATGCCGCCAAAGACCTGCACCGACAGCGACGCCGCCTCCTGCGCAATTTCTGTACACCAGCCTTTGGCTACCGGTGTCAGGAGGTCTGCGTAGAGCCGGTACTTCTGGCGAATTTTCTCGTCCGGACCGTGGGCCTGCAGATCCAGCCCTGCTGCGGTTTCCAACACGATAGCCCGGGCAGCCAGGGTGAGTGCGCGCAGGGTCAGCACCATGCGGCGCACATCGCCGTGTTCAATAATCCTGACGTCACCGCGCCCGGGAATCTGCCCCTGCACTCGTTCACGTGCGTAGTCCACTGAGTCCTGGTAGGCCCGCTGCGCAATTCCCACACCCTGCAGACCGACCCCCAGCCGCATCTGGTTCATCATGGTGAACATGCAGGACAGGCCCGCACCTTCAGCCCCCACGAGGTAGCCGATGGCGCCATCGTGGTCACCGTAGCTCATCACGCAGGTCGGGCTACAGTGAATGCCCAGCTTGTGCTCAATCGACAGCACCTGCATGTCATTGCGCTGTTCCGGTTGGCCTGGTGCAACCTCAAGAAACTTGGGCACCAGGAATAAAGACAGTCCGCGGGAACCCGGGGCGGCACTTGGAGTGCGGGCCAAAATCAGGTGGATCACGTTTTCCGCCATGTCGTGATCACCCCAGGTGATATAGATCTTGCGGCCACGCACCAGGTAGTGGTCACCCCCCGGCACAGCCATCGTGGTAACCCGTCCAAGATCTGATCCGGCCGAAGGTTCGGTCAAATCCATCGACGAGGTGAAACGCCCACTGATCAGGGGCTCAAGGTAGCGCTGCTGTAAGTGCTGACTGGCATGCGACTGCAACGCGTGGATGCCACCCTGGGTGAGCTTGGTGCACAGGGTGAACGCCATGTTTGCTGCGCTGAACATCTCGTATACCGCTGCCACCACCAACTCGGGAAAACCCTGCCCGCCGAATTGCGTATTGCCGCCCAGCGCAGGCCAACCGTTGTCCACGAACTGACCGTACGCTTCAATAAATTCCTTCGGTACCGTCACCTGGCCGGCGGCACACTGTGCTCCCTGCCGATCGCCCAGGCGGTTGATAGGCGCCAGTACCCGCTGGGCAAACTTTGCTGCTTCTTCAAGTACCGCATCTGCCAGATCATCAGTGGTTTCGGCAAAGGCTTGCAGCTCAAAAACACCGTGCATGCGGGCAACGTGGTTGAGCTGCGAACGGATGGTTTCCAGTGGTGCAATGTACTCTGCCATGATCTGATCTGAAATAGGGTGTGAGTCTCCAGAGTGTACCGGCTTTTAGTGCCAAAGGAAGGCGCTATTCGCATGCCTTCTGACGTGGGGCAATCGCGTCCTTGTGGCCGAGCAAACCGGGGTCAGAGAACCATTTCTCTGGAATGCCTTAAGCAAGAGTAACCGCGCCGTCCCGGGAAATGGTTCTCTGACCCCGCGCCACAAGTTTCCGTTGCTGCGTGTCGCAGCCATGGAATTACCAGGGAACGGCCTGGCCGCGCCAGTCGAAGAAGCCGCCGTTTGCGCCTGCCGTGAGTTTGTCGATGACAGCGAGCAGATGGTGGGCCGCGGCCGGGGGAAGGTGAACTTCCAAACCGCTCGCTGCAAAGGGAGCCGATAGCCTTGTGGCGACAGTACCGGGATGAAGGGCAATGCAAATCGCAGCAGGAGATCGACGGGCCAATTCAACGGCCGCGGTCCGCACGAGTTGATTTAGAGCTGCTTTGGACGCCCGATAAGAATACCAGCCGCCGAGTCGATTATCTCCGATGCTTCCGACCCTTGCGGACAAAGTCGCAAAGACAAACCTGCCTGATCGGGGCGCAAGGGGCAGCATGTGCTTCATGATTAGGGCGGGACCAATCGCGTTCAGCGCAAAGGAACGAGCAAGTTTGACGGCATCGAGTT
>SHZL01000159.1 GCA_009692275.1 Lysobacterales bacterium
ACTGGCAAAGCGTCCTCAAAACGGCCATTTTCGGTGAGCAGGCGGGCGCGCGTGAGTTCCACCAGGAAACGGTTTCTGCGCCCACCCGAATCGGCTTGTTCGAGATACCATTCGGTGCGGTCAGGAGCTGCCTGCCCGTCTGCCGCCTGCGCAGCAGCCAGGTAGCGGGCGGTGGTCTGACCTTGCGAGGCAGTGGATTTCTGCAAGGCGCGTTCTGCCCGGATCCAGTCACCTTCGGTTAGTGCCAGCAGGCCTTTCTCCAGTTGTTTCATGGCGCGCTGTTCCCGCAAACGGCGCGCAGTTTCCGCCGGTAAGCGCCAGATGCGCATGGCGAGATGCAGCACCAGCCAGACCAGCACCACTGCGCCGACCAGTACCAGCACGCTCATTTCCACCGTCCAGCCACGCAGGCGGATCTGTACCAGGCCCGGATCAACGAGGATTGCAGGCGCAAGCGCCGCAGCCAGCAGCAGCAAGGCCAGCGTCAGCACCAGCAGGAATACATTCCTCATTGCGCCGGATCCCCCATCACCCCGGCTACCCGCAGGGCTTGTAATGCGGCCAGCGGCGCACTGATATCCGGCATCGTCGGATCTATGTCCTGGTGTTGCAACTCGCCCAGTTGGGCAAGCGCATCCCGGGTGGCCTGGCTGGCCGGCTCAAACCAGTGTGCCGTGGTGGCGGCAAAGCGATTCAAAGCGGCAGTCCAGGACAATTGATCGCGGCGCAAGGCTGCCAGTCGGGCAATCTCCAGCTCCAGCCAGGCATGTTGGCGGATCAGGTCCTGGTCCGCAAACACCGGAATACTGTTGGCAATTTCACTGTCACGGCGGACAGTAACCAGGCCGGAAAGCGCCTGTTTAATTCTCTCCCACCAGCTTGTCTCACGCCAGGTTGTTTCGCCCTGGGGGAGTGCTCCTTTTTCTGCAGGCGGCGCATCTTTGAACGGCAGGGCCATGACAGACAACTGCAAGGAATCCAGCCTTGCGAAAATGCTGGTGTAGTCGGGCTCGTTCACATCCGCAAGTTTTAACCGCGCAGCAGCGATGTCCTGTTGCAAGCCGACGTATAGCGGGTTGTTGAAAGCTGCCAGCTGCTGACTGGCGATCGTCAGTGCCTGGTTGGCTGTGCGGGCATCTGCAAACAGCTCCAGGCGCTCCTGCGCCAGCCGCAGAACATAGTCGATCTCGGCCAGGCTCAGCTCGGCTGCGGTATCCATGCTGCGCGCAGAAAGCACGGCAAGATGCGCCTCTGCCGTGGCCAGCCTGGCCTCATCGCCCGCGATGGCCGCCTGCATGGAGCGCGTCCAGGATGATGTCTCCTGTTGGAACTCTTGCCCCTGGGCAGCTGAGTCTTGTAGCGCCTTCAGGTCGTGTTCCAGCGTGTTGATGCGCCCGCTGGGGTCTGCCGAACCAAGGCTGGTTACACGCGCTTCGAGTGTGCCGATACGCGATTCAAGACCAGCCACCTGCTGCGCCTCGTGCGCGGACGCAGTGGCCAGCTCCGCCTCTGCGGCGCTCCCGGCCCTGAGGTTTTGCCACCATAACCAGGCCACGCAGGCTGAAGACGCCAAAGCCAAAATCAGCGCCAGCATGGCCAGGCCCTTACCCGGCTTTTGTGCTTGTTGGGGGCTTGCTATTTCTTCTGCTATGTGTGCTTTGGGGAAAGACTCGTTCATTGAATTATCCATGTGAGCTGGGTAATGCTGCTTTCTGGTGTGGTGCAAACAGGGCCTGAACCGCCGCGGCAATTTCTTCGTTGGCCGGCCCCCGGGTGGTATGAATTTTAGCCGGATTCCAGGACCGGGCCAGCTGCGCGAGGCGTTCGGAAATCACCAGCCATTCACCCTCGCAGAGCTTGCGCCAGCAATGCGCAGGCAAGCGCTCGGAAAGTGCAGTCATGGCACTGGCGCTGGTCCACAGGCTCAGAATGCGTTGTGCCTGTTCAATTGCCCGCTCGATTGCGCTTGCAGCAGCAAGGTCGAGCTCAGCCGGTTTGCTCTCGTACACGATCAGCATCTGCACACTGTAACCAATTGACTGCAGGCTTTCCTTGATCAGGGTGCGCCCTCCCGGGGCAGCGAGAATGAAGGCGGCAACCGGCTCCTTTGCCGTGTTTACCGGGGACGTCAAAGCGAGTTCCCTGACCAGGTCCTCGCTGGTGTATCCCTGCCGGGGCTGTATGCCTACTGCTATCCCCGCCAGCTCCAGCAACGCGCTGGTAGAAGGCCCGATGGCAGCTACCCGCGCTCCGCGCAGCACCTCCGCCGGAATCTGACTCAAGCCAAATTCCACTGCCCGCGGACTGGTGAATATCAATAAAATTGGTTCCGGTTTTGCGCTGGCAGCCTGTAATTGTCCAACCTGGTCCGGGAGCAGCTTAACCGGAAGGAAGGTGTGGGCGGGAAGAATAATAATTTTAGCGTGCATTGGGAGTTCAGCTGGCATGCGCTCCAGCATCTCCGCAAGTTCCAATGCATCCTGCCGCGGGCGGGTGATCAGGATATGCGAAAAACTCATCTGCGCGGAAATCATCGGTGGAATTCATCGATAGGCGGCGATGATGCGGTCAGCGCCCTGTTGCAGCAAATCCCGGGCAAGCTCTGCCGCCAGGTCGGTCGCGTCAGCGGATGCGCCGGTGCGACTGCTGCGCACCATGGTCTTGCCATCTATCGTCCCGACCAGGGCATCCAGGCGCATTTGCCCCGACTCGATGCGGGCGAACACTGCCAGGGGCAGCTGGCAACTGCCCCCCAGCTGACGGGATACCAGGCGTTCAGCTTCGGCGCAAACATTTGTTGCGGCGTCATCGAGCGGCCGCAACAATTGCGCTAGCGCATGGTCATCCTCCCGGTATTGCACGCAAATGGCACCTTGGGTGACGGCGGGCAGCCATGCCGGCGCCTGCAGGGTTTCGCTCACAAGCTGTTGCATCCCGAGGCGTTCCAGCCCTGCGCAGGCGAGGATGATGGCATCGTATTCCCCTTGCTGCAGTTTGCGCACGCGCGTGTCGATGTTGCCGCGCAAATCCAGTACTAGCAAATCGGGGCGCAAGGCAAGCAACTGGGCTTGTCGCCGCAGGCTGCTGCTGCCCACCCGGGCACCGGGGGCCAGTTGCCCCAGCGTTTCTCCATTCCTGCTCAGCAAGGCATCGTAGGGATTGCCCCTTGCCAGCACCACGTCAACCCGCAAACCCGGAGTAACCACCACGGGCACGTCTTTCATCGAATGCACGGCGAGGTCCGCCTCGCCATTCAGCAGCGCCAGCTCCAGCTCTTTCAGGAACAAGCCTTTGCCGCCAATGGCTGCCAGGGGTCGGTCCAGTATGCGGTCGCCCTGGGTCGACAGGGGCAGCAGCTCCACTTTGCCTTCGGGGTATAGCACCCGCAAACGCCCGGCCACGTGCTGTGCTTGCCAAAGTGCAAGCACGCTCTGCCGTGTGGCGATTTTCAATAAGCGGCTGGTATTCAAGGCTATGGACTCGGTCGGGAAGTAATTACAACTGGGTGAGAAGCTTGCGCACGGCAGCAATATTTCGACGGCTGATTTCAGGGCGGTAATCCGTGCCGATCAGCACTGCCAGCAGGCGACCGTCGTTCGTCCGGTCTATGCCACGCAGATGCCGGCGCGAAATCAGGGCATTGCGATGAATTCTGAAAAACTCCTGCGCGAAGCGGTTTTCCAGTTCCAGCAGTGATTCTTCAATAACCGTGGTGCCATTTTCATGCACCACCGTGGTGTACTTGTCTTCGGCCACCAGGCAGATCACCCGGTTAACCGGGACCAGCATGACCTTACCACCCACGGTGGAGCGAAGATACTCGTCGGGCACGGCGTCTTCACGTTCTCCCAGGTAACGCCGCGCTTTTTCCAGGGCCTGCAACAGGCGCTCTGCGCGCACCGGCTTGACCAGATAGTCAATCGCCTCTGCCTCAAACGCTTCGAGCGCCTGGTTGTGATAGGCGGTGCAGAAAATGACGGCAGCACGCAAGCCACTGCGCTGCATCAGCTGTGCGAGTTTCATGCCATTCATGCCCGGCATGGAAATGTCGAGCAACAGGATATCCGGTTGCAATGCCTCGATTGAATCCAGCGCGTCCTCCCCGCTGCGGGCGGTGCCGGCCACCGAGTATTGCGGGAGTTCGTCCACCATCCTGCGCAGGCGGTCGCGTGCCGGGGCCTCATCATCTACGATCAGTACGCTCAACACTCAGGGATGCTCATTCATTTCAATTGCACCAGTGGCAAACTCAATACAGCGTAGAACTGCTCATTATCATCGTATGTTATCAGGCTGGCCCGGGAACCAAAGGCCAGCCGCAAACGTTCGCGGATATTATCCAGGGCCATGCCGTGCCCGCTGGCGGAAGAGCCTTCAGGAGCCACAGGATTGGCAATGGTTACCACCACCTGCTCACCTTCGGCGCGCCCGTATACCGCTATGGTCCCTCCTTCCCCGCGCGACTGTATGCCATGTGCCACGGCATTTTCCAGTAATGGTTGCAGCATGAGGGGCAGGACCGCGGCACTCGCGGGCAACTCATCCACTTGCCATTTTATTTCCAGGCGGTCACCCAAACGACGCTGTTCCATGTCGAGGTATTGCCGCGCCAACTGCAGTTCTTCGGCAAAGCTGATGGGCTGGTCAGCGCGGCGCATGCTGCCGCGAAAAATGTCCGCCAGGTCTTCAATGGCTGCTTCTGCATTCTTTGGGTCTGTTGGAATCAGGCTGGCAATGGTGTTGAGACTATTGAACAGAAAATGCGGCCGGATGCGGGCCTGCAGCGCCTGCACCCTGGCCTCGGCCTGGGCCATCAGCTCGGCCCGCCAGCGCGTGCGGATCAGCAGGTATCGAAAAAAGCCCAGCGCCACCAGTCCAACTATGAACATGTTTGCGAGCGCGAACTGCCCTGCCGGTTCAGCGCCATGGGGAATGCCCATCAGTGGTGCGGCCCGCCGGGCCGCAAAACTGAAAACCCCGGCCAGCATGACCACGATCAACCAGTTCCCAACCCAGGCACCCGTGACCGACCAGCGGCTGGTCCAACCGCTGGTAATGCACAGCCCCGAGGTACAAAACAGTGCCAGCCATTGGGCATACAGGCTGGCCAAACCGAGCCACTCCCAACCCGGAGGACCGTCCTTGCCGAAGGAGATCAACACTACGGAAAGCTCGGTAATGACAATCACCGCAAGAACCAATTGCCAGTTGCAAAACGACGGCGGATAAACCCCGCGCGACTCCTCCTGCAACTCTTTTTCCAGCATCCCGGACATGGTCAGGCCAGTTGCTTGCCCAGCCAGGCGCGGATATGAGCGATTTCTTCAGGGCAGACCGCATGGCCCATGGGGTAATCGTGCCATTCCGGCGCATACCCCCAGGCGCGCAATTCCTCGGCCGCGGCCATACCCATAAGCACAGGCACCACTCCATCCATGCTGCCATGACCCATGAACACCGGCAGGTCACGATTGATGGGATGTGCCTGCCCGCGCAGGCGGTCGGAGTGAACCATGTAAGTCGACAGGGCGATCAGGCCTGCAAGCCGCTGTGAATAGCGCAAAACCAGATGGATTGCGATAGCCCCGCCCTGGGAAAATCCCGCCACTACCACGCGGTGTGGATGAATACCACGGCGCTGCTCGCGCTGCACCAGCGATGCTACCTGCGACACGCTTTTTGCGATCCCGGCTGCATCGTGACCGCGATCAGAATTAATGCTCAGGATGTCGTACCAGGCACGCATCTGCATGCCGCCATTAATCGTAACTGCCCGCATCGGCGCGTGTGGGAATACCCAGCGCAGCGCAGGCGCGCCTGGCCACGCCAATTGCGGCACTGCGGACTCGAAATCATGCCCATCGGCACCCAGGCCATGCAGCCAGATAATCGCGGCCACGGGATCAGGCCCCGTAGTGACTTCCACCGTTTCCAGCCGTGGCCATTGATCCGTGGCGATGCTCTCGCCTGGCGGGGATTGCCCGCTCCTGCCCATGGCTGATTCTGTGTCTTTCATGGCGTATAGTGTACCCGATGACTAATGTAACCCGGGTTTTCTGCGCTTCCTTGCCCTGCTTGCTGCCGCTGGCGCTCTGCGCACTTCTGCTGGTCGCCTGTGGCCAGAGCGGCCCGCTGACCCTGCCGGATAAAAGCCCACCCGTAGAGCAAAGCAATACGCAGGAGGCGGTGCCCGATGCCTCCCAGGACGGCGAGCCTGTTCCGGACGTCATACCGGAAGCGGTCCCGGATCCGGCACAAGTCCCCGAAGACGAATCCATCTAGCTTTGAAAGGCCCTGGCTTCACCTTTCACAAAATGCACGGCGCCGGCAATGATTTCGTACTGCTGGACCTGCGAACCCAGTCAGTAAACCTGGATGCCGAATTGTCCGGCAAACTGGCCAATCGCCGCCTGGGCATAGGCTGCGACCAGATACTGGTGCTGCACCCTCCCCGGCA
>SHZL01000160.1 GCA_009692275.1 Lysobacterales bacterium
GTTGCCTCTTGAAGATTGAACCGGCCAGCAGTAAGCCCAGGCCTAGCGGATACCCTTGGCTTTTCTCACGGTAGAACAAAACCGCTCTGCCCAGTTGCCTGACGGGCGCAAGGCGATGAAATCGTTGATGCTGCCCAGCAGGTCCGGTTCAGCCTGGACGCCCTTGCTGCCCATGCCTTTAACCAGCCTTTGCATCTGGTAGTTCATGCGCGCCTTCTTGTCTTCCGGCGGCGATTCGATCCCGGCCAGGACTTCCAGTGCAATACAGGCCTCGCGCAACTTCTCTTCGATTCCATCCGCCGGACCCTGCTGCCTGAAGGCCTCAAGCAAGCTGGTATTAATGCCTTTAGGCAGTTCCTGTGCCTGCTCCCGAAGCGCGCCGGGAACAGCGTCATTCGCCGGGTCGGCCGACGGGCTTGCTGGCGATGGGGCGGCACAGGCCCTGATCTGGTCCAGCAGGGTGATCCAGACCGCCTGCTGGCGATGCGCACGGGCCCTGGCAACAGACTCTCGAGCCTGTTTCTCCATCTCGGCGAACTCTTTGCCTAGCCGCTGTTGCACTCCGGAAGGCAGGTTGTTGATAGCCAGCAGTTGTTGTTTCAGTTCAGCCAGGGCCTGGGGCAACTTCAGGCGAAGTTCATGATCTTTTGTCGCCAGGTGCGCACGCGCCTGATTGCGCAGGGCTTCGGCTTCTTTCACCAGTGCAGTGAATTCATTCTTGCTCTGTGTGCGCTGTTCGTCCATGCGTGCAAATACGGCGTCACAGGCCTCGCGAAACGCCAGCCACAATTTGCGATCGACACCCACAGGCGTCAGGCCAATGGGCTTCCAGGCCTGCTGCAGTTTCTTGCAGGTGTCGATGGCCTGCGGCAAATCATCAACCGTGGCAAGCTCCCGTGCGCGCTTCACCAGGTCTTCCTTGCGTGTAATGTTGCGCGCGTACTCGTCCTTGATGTGGCCGTAAATCCGGTCGCAAATTGCCCGGAATGCTTTCTGGGTGCTGCGTTCATCCTTTGGCGTAACCGGCTTGAGGCGCTGGAAGGCTTCACGCGCGGTGTCGAGCGTTTTTTGCACCATGCGCCAGTCGGGGTGGGCAGTGGTTTCAGCAGCACCCTGGCTTGCCGGTTCCTCGCTGGAAGGCGGCCAGGCCATCTTCTCGTCGTACTCTCTTAGCTGGGCTATCACCAGCTTGCGTTGCTGGCCGTTTTCTTTCTGTATCCTGGCCTGCAGCTCAAACGCCTCTTTGCAAGGCTTCCAGGCCTGGTCAGCGGCTGCTTTGAATTCTCGCCAGAGAGTTTGTTCGCGTGCATTGGGCAGGGCACCGATCTGTTTCCATTCGTCCTGCAAGGACTGAATGTTCAGCGCCAGCATTTCCACGTCTCCGCTGCTGCCAATCAGGGCTTTCATTTTGGCGCAGAGCTCAACCTTCTTGGGCTCAATGGCAAATTCCTGCCATTCATGCACTTCGTGCATTTGTGCAGCCAGCGGGCCCAGCTTTCGCTCAATGGCTTGCCGCTGTTTTGGCGTGATGGATTTGAGTACCTTGCGGGTCTTGGCCAGCGCCTTGTCGGCTTCATGGGTCCGGTCCTGCTCGAGTTTCGTGCGCACCGTTTCCAGCAAGACCTGTATCTTGCCGGCGTATTTCTCCTGGTCCTTCGCCAGCGTTTCAAGCTGCGCCTGCAATCGTGCAACCACGTCATGCAACTGCGTGATGGCCGTAGGCGCCGGGTTAAATGCCTCCGGCCAGTGCAGGCTGCCAAGCAATTTCGAAGAGCGCTCCAGTTGGAGTTGCAATGCGGTGTAGTCGGCGGTGTCTATGGATTCCGCTTCGGCAATGCTCTTGTCTATAGCGGTCTTTTTGCTGATGAGCTTTTTTGCAGTGCCGAGCATGGAACGCTGTAGCTCAAGGCGAAACACAAAGACACCGGCCTGTTCCGGCGAGGCTTTGACCGTTGCCTGTTCACCCTGCCAGCGGGCCTCGATGTCATCGAACCGTGCCGCGAACGCCTGGATGCTTGCAGAGTCCCCTGGCGCTGCCACGCTTTGTCCCATCTGTTCGAGTTCATCGAAGATGGCTTGCTGCGTCACCCGTGCGGCAGATACCCGCGCGATAGCTTCGTTCCGGGCAGCCAGTGCCTGGGCTGATTCTTTGGCCAACTGTGCGAGTTGGTTTTCGCAGCGCGCCATAGCATCGTGGAATTGTTCACTCTGTTGCGCGCTTGCTGCCGCGGCCACGGCCTGCCACTGGTAGGAAAGCATCTTGTGGTTGCTTGCGGCATCCAGCGAAGAGATCGAGTCGGCGAGTTTTGCAGCTCTCTCGACCAGCTGGGAAATTTTTTCCTGTTGTTCCCTTGCGGTTCTTTGTGCGGCCTCATGTTCTTCCAGGATCGCCTGGCAGTGACGGTACACGGCTTTGTCATGGCCACGGGCCAACGCCATGAGCTCGTTCAAACGCGCAAGGTTTTTTATACCCTGCGCTGCATTCAAGCGGACCCTCGCCACGAAATGATGACAGGCGATGTCCATGCGCAGGTCTTCGCTTGCGACGCAGTCGATGGCCCGGTCGGCCAGCGCCGCGTCATCGGTGAGACTGGCGATGCGCACCAGCAGGGCATCGTCCATGATCGCGGCAAGGCCGTCTTCTCCCGGTAACAATTGCCTCAGGCGTTGCGTCCTGGCTTGTTGCTGCAAGTCACCGGACAAGCGGTCAAGGAGGGTATCCAGGGCAACAGGGTCGGTGATACGGGCGAGCGCTGCGGCCTGGACGCTCGCGTCCGGGTCGGTATTGATCAACTCCAGCAGAACGTCCTGGGCGTCGAGTTGTTCGACTGCCTCTCTCCGCACATCGGGATTCTGGTGTTGCCATTTGGGCGCAGAAAATGTTTCGAACATAGACATGGATCAGGTTCTGGGCTTCATTCCTGGAAATTAGTGGCGAATGTTACAGTGAAAGACGCTGAAAAACCCTAAATCTTGCGAAATTGAGTATGTGGCACTGCCATCACGGCGATGCGTGACAGCTCACTAGGGGTTTTCCAATTCGCCCCAGCGCAGGAAGGCCGCCTCAAGCTGCAGCTGAACTTCCGCAAGTTCCTGCGTGATGCCTTGTATGTCTGCAAAACCGGACTGATAGAAATTGGGCCCGGACATGGTGGCAGTGAGGCTCGCTACCTGCTGCTCCAGCTTTTCAATCTGCAGTGGCAAGCTGTCGAGTTCGCGTTGCTCTTTGTAGGAAAGTTTGCGTTTTTTTGCCGCCGGTTGATCGACGCCGGTTGCCGCGGCAGGCGTCGCCGGTTTGGCAGGCTTGTCTGCAGGGACTGGCGCAGCTTCGGTCAGGCTGCCGCCACGGGCTTCCCAATCGCTGTAACCTCCCACGTGCTCGCTGATACCACCTGCACCATCAAGCACCATCAGGTTGGTCACCACGTGGTCCATGAAATCCCGATCATGGCTGACCAGCAATACCGTGCCATCAAAACCCAGCAGGATTTCTTCCAGCAATTCCAGGGTCTCGATATCGAGGTCGTTGGTGGGTTCGTCCAGCACCAGCAGATTGGCGGGTTTGCTGAACAGCTTGGCTAAAACGGCACGATTCTGTTCACCGCCAGATAAGGCTTTGACCGGCATGCGCACCCGGTCGGGCCCAAACAGGAAATCGCCCAGGTAGGATATGGCATGCCGCCGCTTCCCGCCGATGTCGATAAAGTCCTGGCCGCCACACACATTGTCTATGAGGTTCTTGTCCGGATCGAGATGGCCGCGCAATTGGTCAGAGTAGGCAATCTCCAGCTTGCTGCCCAACAGCACTTCGCCTGAATCAGGGCTCATCTCACCCAGCATGATTTTTACCAGCGTGGTTTTTCCCGCACCATTGGCGCCAACAATACCTATGCGATCGCCACGTCGGATAAGGGTGGAGAAGTCGTCGATGACGGGCTTGCCTGCGAAACTCTTGCTCACGTGTTTAAGCTCGGCGACGATCTTGCCGGAACGGCTGGCGTCCTCGAGCACGAAGTCGGCCGAACCGCTGCGCTCACGTCGCTGCTTGCGCTCATCGCGCATGGATTCCAATGCGCGCACCCGGCCTTCATTGCGCGTGCGCCGCGCCTTGATGCCCTGGCGAATCCATACTTCTTCCTGGGCGAGTTTTTTGTCGAACAGCTCGTTGGCCCGTTCTTCAGCCAGCGCTTGCTGCTCGCAGTGACGCAGGAAGCCCTGGTAGCTGCCCTGCCACAACGTCAAGTGCCCGCGATCCAGTTCTGCCATCCAGTTGGCGACGTTTTGCAAAAAGCGCCGGTCGTGGGTAATGAGGATCAGCGCGCCCTGGAAATTGCGTAACTGTTCCTCCAGCCAGCAAATGGCCGGGATATCAAGGTGGTTGGTAGGCTCATCCAGCAACAGGATGTCCGGTTCGCTGACCAGCGCCTGGCCCAGTGCAACCCGGCGCCGCCATCCTCCGGACAACTCGGCCATGCGCGCATCACCGGGTAGTTGCAATTGGCTGATGGTGGTCTCCACCCGCTGCTGCAATGCCCAGCCATTGTTGGCTTCGAGCTGATGCTGCACCCGTGCGAGCGCAGCCATATCGGAGTGCTCAAAGTCCAGCAGCAAGTGATGATATTGCGCCAGCAGCCGCCCGGTTTCTGCCAGTCCGGAGGCAACCACGTCCCAGACGGTCTGGTCGTCCGCTTCGGGCAGGGTCTGCTGCAGCCAGGCAATGCGCGTGCCCGGCCTCAGCCAGCGCTCGCCCGCATCCAGTGCGATTTCACCGGCCAGCACCTGCAGCAAGGTCGTTTTGCCGGCACCGTTGCGACCCAACAGGCCAATTTTCTTGCCCCTGGAAATACTCAGGTCAACTTCATCCAGCAGGACCAGGGTGCCGTAGTGCAGGGCGGCTCTATCAAGGCGTAACAGGGGCATTGCGCAATGCTGTCTAATAAGGAGTGGGGGCGCATTCTACGTCAACAGGCCGTGGGAAGACCACCGGCGCGCGATTTCACCATGTTGCCGGCCAAATCCAAAACCTGTGCCCAGCCGCCTGTTCACCCCGGCCACCAACTCGGTTACTCTGATACTTTACTCTGGCACTTTACTCTGGCACTTTACTCCGACCCCGGCTTTGCCGGTGTTGCCGCCTTAAAGGAATGTTCCTGTGACTGCCCAAACGATTCGTCCTGGCCGATTTATCTTCCTGTTACTCATGCTATTAAGCGCACCGCTGACATCACTGGTGCAGGCCGCGGTGCCACAGTCGGCTTATGCCGATCTGTCCTGGCGCTTGCTTGGCCCATTCCGCGGAGGCTGGGCTACTGCAGTCGCCGGGCATCCGGTCCGGCGGGAGACATTCTATTTTGGCTCTGCCGATGGCGGCGTGTGGCGTACCGACAATGCCGGTGCTACCTGGCAGCCTTTATTTGAACAGGGCGGCAGTGCATCCATAGGCGCGCTCACCCTGGCGCCCGGCAATCCCGATGTGATCTGGATCGGTACCGGCCAGATCCAGCAACGCTGGGATGTGGTTGACGGCGATGGAGTCTATCGATCGGTTGATGCTGGCCAGACCTGGCAACACCTGGGACTGAAGGCCACCCGCCACATCGGCGCCTTGTGGGTGGATCCGCGTGATGAAGATATAGCGGTGGTTGCCGCCCTGGGTCCCGTGTTCGGCCCTGGCGCAGAGCGCGGACTGTTTCGCACCGAGGACGGAGGCACCCACTGGAAGCGCGTGCTGTTTGTGGATGACACCACGGGTGCTGCCGATATCGCTTATGACCCGCAACAACCCGACGTGTTGTTCGCCTCGCTGTGGCAAATGCAGCGCCACCCCTGGCTGGATTATTTCCAGCCCACGCTCGGCGATCACAGCGGTATTTACCGCTCCGGTGATGGCGGCCGCAACTGGGTGGAGGTTGCCGGGCAGGGCTTGCCTGCCGGGCCGCTGGGACGCATTGAGCTGGCAGTTGCGCCCGCACAGGGTTCGCAACGGGTGTGGGCTTCTGTCCAGACCAGCGGCGAGGGTGGCGCGGTGTACCGCAGCGAAGATGGCGGCGCGCATTGGCAAGAGGTCAACGCCGACAAGAGCCTGGCTTCGAGTTACATGGGCTGGCTGACGGCCGACCCGGTCAATGCAGAAACGGTGTGGGCGGGCGGGCAACCACTGCGGCGCTCCACCGATGGTGGTGCTTCATTCACCATCGTGCGCAGTTCGCCCGGAGGCGATGACTACCATGCCTTGTGGATAGACCCGAACGATCCGCAGCGCATGATCGTTGGCGCCGACCAGGGCGCCGTGGTCACATTCGATGGTGGTGAGAGCTGGAGCAGTTGGTACAACCAGCCGACCGGCCAGTTTTACCGGCTCGCCGCAGACAACGACTTCCCCTACCGTGTGTACAGCGGCCAACAGGACAGTGGTACGGT
>SHZL01000161.1 GCA_009692275.1 Lysobacterales bacterium
GAGTTTCACCATACGCGGGAGAATGGTTCCCGAGTTTCAGGGGGCCACAGGTTTAAGGAACCACAGCTTCAAAGCCATTCGTGAAAAACACTTCAGTCAAAACGCCGGGGCAAGCGGGTGTGACTGGTAGCCATGGGGTGAAGACCACATTGGAACTGACGGAGTCGCCAGAGCCAGCACCTGCACCCGAAGGACCGGAGGTGTGTCCCCACCAGTTGTTGGCAAAAGTCGTTGATGTACCCGTGTCGTTTTGTACTCCGGCATCGTTGTTAACGATGCAGTTGTTGTCGGAACTTGCCGCGAATGCGGCGCTTGAATCCAGATAGATGCCAAAATCACCGGTTCCATCGTGGTTTGCAATCAGGTTCTGATTGAACTGGGCCGAAGCACTGGTCGTTAGGTAAATCCCGGCTGTTCCATTGGGTAATGCGCCGGTACCGGCAGCGTTGGCTCCGATATTATTGCCGGTTACCATATGGCCCGTCGAGTTGCCGATCTGAATTCCAAAAGTGCTATTGCCGGAGACCAGGTTGCCTTGCCCGGCCGCCCCCCGCCAATCGTCGTGCTCGGTGCGTTATCAATCAAGACGCCGTAGCCATTTGGAATGGCGCTGCTGCCAGCAGCGTTCGTTCCGATGAAATTACCCCGAAGCACGGTACCCGATACGCCATCGCTCAGGCTAACTCCCCGCTCAGTGTTTCCAGAAATGAGGTTGCCTGCACCAGCAGATGAGCCGCCAATGGTGTTATTTCCATCATTTATTCGTAAGCCAATGTTATTTGGAAGAGCGGAGGTTCCGGCAGCGTTGGTGCCGATCCTATTGCCTTGCATTATGTTGGGAGTGGAATTGGGACCGTTAGCCCAGATTCCTTCAATGGTATTTCCAGAGACCACATTACCTTCTCCAGAGGATGCCCCGCCCACGACCGTGCCTCTCGTGGCGGTTAGCCAGATACCTTTGCCATTGGGAATGGCGGCGGTACCGGCTAAGTTGGTGCCAATGTAGTTGCCCTGAATCATGGTGCTGATAGCTCCATTGCGGTCGTCCCAAATTCCACAGGCGGCGTTACCAGAAATAAGGTTGCCCGCCCCGCTGGCTGACCCGCCAATGACATTGCCCTCCGCACCGATTAAGATGCCTGTTCCGCTGCCAGTCACAGCCGCTGAACCTGCCAGGTTGGTGCCAATCTTATTGCCCTGTACTGTATTTGATTTAGCGCCAGCGCCAAACACCATGTTATAGCCGTTGCCGGAAATCAGATTGCCGGCGCCAGCCACTGTGCCGCCTATAACATTGTTAGTTCCGTAAATAAAAACACCCGTTCCGCCAACCGCCATACTGGTGGTTCCGGTAATGTCGGTCCCGATGATGTTGCCCTGCACCAGATTTCCACCTAGGGCTAAGAAGACATCACTACTCCAGGCCCCAGCGATCAGATTGCCTGCTCCATCGGTCGTGCCACCGACCACGTTGTTTGAGCCGTGAAGGGCAAGCCCATTTTCGGAAGCAAGTGCTGAGGAGCCATTCGTGCCGATATAGTTGCCTTGGAAATTGTTACTGTCACTGCTGGCGAAGATTCCGTAGTGTGCACCGCGGGTGATCATCATGCCCTTTACAATACTGCTCGTTGAACCTGTTCCCAGCTCAAGCACGCTGGTATAGAGAGTACCTGCATCCACCCGGATCATTCCCGTGCCGGGCGCATAGCTCGGCTGGGTCGTACCGTCAATATTCACTCGCGAAGTAATGATCGGTAACAGCGATCCGAGATTGATGGTCTGCGCCCCGCCGCCGCCAACATTGAAGGCGATCGTGTCCATGCCGAATGCATTCCCCGCAGCACATTCACCTGCGGAGGCGCCGGAAGTGTCATTCGTATTCGCCGCGGTGATGGCTTCGCGCAGGGTACAAACGCCGTCGTTCGCCGCAGTATCAACCACGGAATTGACCGTGATGCTGGCCGCCTGCAGGGTGAATGCCATGGTGCCCAGCAACAGCGTGAATGTTTTAGTAAATCGAAACGGAGTTCTCATTTGCCGCTCTCTCATCAAGTGCGTACCAGGAAAACGAAATCTAAGGCAGGTTCCGCGAATGAAAATCACTGATTCTGCGGGAGTTCCCCCTGAAGGGTACCACAGCGTACGTACCCCTGCGGGTAGCGGTGAGCTTCCATACGTGGGCCACGGTGGAGAAGCTGCGCGTGAATTGCCTCTTATTTTTCTCTGATCGTGGAGCCAAAATGCACGCAAATGAACCAAACTCTGCACACGTAAACCCCTGCATTTACAGGAATTTCATTACCCAAAAGCGACTTTTTAGCCAAATTTGCACAGAATCAGATTTAGGAGTAGGCTACCCCCAACCAAAAGGGGGTGCACAAAGATTTGTGGTGCACATTGGGCTACCGCTTATCTCGCCACCCGGCAAAATTGCGTCGGGATCAACAATGTGGGGACGGGTCGGTCCCCACATTAGTCCTAAACCTCCTCTACTCCTTATTGTTACCTTTCGTACACTCCAGGCAACACTCCCGGCATAGGCGCGCCGACCGCAAAGCCGTTAGAATCGCCCGCTGGTCTTTCCCATTGTCCACGAGGTATCCCATGCTGCAGCGGCTGAGCCCGATCGCGCGTTCCCAAACCCGTTTGGTTTTGACTTCCCTGGCGGCGGCTTTTCTGCTGCTTGCCTGTGAACCCGGCACCGATACTGCAGCCACCGGTGCCGCAGCGCAGGCCGCGCAATTTCCACTGCCGCCGGGCGTAACACGGGTGGAAACCTACACGGACGCCAATGACGGTTTTTCGGTGCCATTTTCCAAGTACCGGCTGGACAACGGTTTGACCGTGATCCTGCATGAAGATCATTCCGATCCGCTCGCTCACGTGGACGTGGCCTACCATGTTGGTTCCAATCGCGAGGAAGCAGGCCGCTCCGGCTTTGCCCATTTCTTCGAACACATGATGTTTGAGGGCTCGGCCCACGTCCCGCAGGGTTCTTTCGGCAAGACCATTTCTGATGCCGGGGGCTCGCTCAACGGCACCACCAATTCCGACCGCACCAACTACTACGAGACCATCCCGGTCAATCAGCTGGAGATTGCCTTGTGGCTGGAAGCAGATCGAATGGGTTTCCTGCTTGAGGCGGTAGACGAAGAGAAATTCGAGGTGCAGCGAGCGACCGTGAAAAACGAGCGCAGCGAGCGGGTAGACAATGCGCCCTACGGCCGCACCAGCGAAACCATGATGAAAAACCTCTATTCCCCGGAACATCCTTATTCCTGGCCGGTGATCGGCTGGACTGCGGACCTGGAAGCGGCAACGCTGGATGAACTGGAGCGCTTCTTCCTGCGCTGGTACGGTCCAAACAACGCCCAGCTCGTCATCGGTGGCGACATCGACCCGCAGCAAACCCTGCTCTGGGTAGCGAAATATTTCGGCTCCATCCCACGCGGGCCGGAAGTGCCAGCGCTGCCCAAGCAGTCCGCCCATTTGGATAGCGACCGCTACGTGACGCTTGAAGACAACATTCATCTGCCGGCCATCGCCATGGCCATACCTACGGTGGCCTATTACGACAAGGACGAGGCCGCGCTGGACGCAGCGGCGAAAATTCTTGGCCAGGGCAAAGCCTCGTTGTTGTATCAACAACTGGTGCAAAGCGGACGTGCCGTGAGCGCTTTTGCCAGCCATGCCTGCCGCGAACTGGCATGCGAAATGACCTTTGTCGTGGTGCAGAATCCGACTTCCGGTGAGTCACTCGCGCAAATGGAAACCGCCATACGCGAAACCCTGGCGGAATTCGGTCAACGCCCGGTCAGTACAGATGACCTGGAAAAATTCAAGGCACAGTTCGAGTCCGGCCGCATCTTCAGCATGCAAAGCGTTTCCGGGAAAGTGGGTGCGCTGGCCTATTCTGAAATGTTCAACGGCGACCCCAAAGCAGTGCAGGATGACCTGCGCCGATATGCAGCAGTAACACCACAGGATGTAAGCCGCGCATTCAATCAGTACATTGCGAACCAGCCTGCCGTAGTGCTCAGCATAGTTCCCGCGGGACAGCCGGAGCTGGCTGCCGCCGCACCGAATTACGCAACACCACCAGCGCTTCGGCAAATGGATCCTGCCCCTGAGTCAACGGCAGAAGATTTGCAATTGCGTACGGTGAAGGATGATTTTGATCGCAGCCTGAAGCCTGTCCCGGGCATGAACCCGCTGGTGGAGTTACCGGCCGTGAGTGACACCAGGCTGGCCAACGGAGTGCGCTTGCTCAGCGTAGCCAACACCGAGACGCCCACGGTTACCATGCAGGTGTTGTTCGACATGGGTCAGCGTGACGAACCGGCGGGCAAAGCCGGCCTTGCCAACCTGACGGCTGACCTGATGAATGAAACCAGCATGAACCACACAGCGGCTGAGTTCAGTGAAGCGCTGGAACGGATTGGTGCGAGCATCACGGTCTCTGCCGGTCAATACGAAACAACGATCAGCCTCAATACCCTGGCCAGGAACTTCGATGCAGCCATGGCCCTGTTCATGGAGCGCCTGCTGGAGCCATCGTTCACCGAAGAGGACTTCAGCCGCGTCAAGGCACAGCTGACAGAGGAGTTGCTGCAGGCACAAAAATCCGGAGCATCGCTGGCTTCCCGCGCCACGGGTGTTGTGTTGGCCGGGCCCACTCATCCATTGTCGTATCCCGGCAGCGGCCTGCCCTCAACTATTGCCGGAATTACCCTGGATGACGTCACGGCCTTTTACGCTGACCACATCCCTTCCCGTCTCAAGGGCGTGCTGGCCAGCACCAGCCTGCCACAGGAAGAATTTAGCCGGCTGATTGCGCCATTGGCCGGCCTGAATGTTGCAACCGCTGCACGTGAACCCGTATCCGGGTTTCTGCCAGTTAACGGGCGCAGGATCTACCTGCTGGACAAACCCGGTGCGGCCCAGTCCAGCGTGCGCTTCGTACACCCCTCCTTGCCCTATGATGCCCTTGGCGATTTTTACCTTGCCGGCCTGATGAACTTTAATTTGGGAGGCACCTTCGACAGCCGCCTCAACCTCAAACTGCGCGAAGAAAGAGGCTGGACGTACGGCGCCTACAGCGGGTTTGCTGGCGGCCAGGAGTTGGGGAGCTTCGAGTTTTCCGCCGAATTCAAGGGTGAGGCAACCGTGGACGCAATCACTACCGCCCTGGCTGAACTGGAAGCCTATGCTCTCACCGGACCCACGCAAGAGGAATTCCAGTACATGCAAAATGCCGTTAGCCAGAGCGACGCATTGCGCTACGAGACACCTGGCGCCAAGCTGGGGCTGCTCGACCAGATACTGACGTACGGTCTGCCGCTCGACTACCGCGATGAGCAGAAAGCGCTTTTGCAGGCGACCGATCGCGCTACGCTCAGCAGACTGGCTGCAAGCCTGTTACAACCCGAAAACCTGGCCATCATCGTGGTGGGCGATGCAGCAACGCTCAAACCCCAGCTGCAGCAGTTGCCCTGGCCGCTGACAGAGCTCGATGCCGAGGGATTTGTGTTGCCGGAAACGAAGTGACGTTTGCCCTTGGGCTACAATGAGCGAGGCCCGGTTTGCAATGCAGGCAAGGCGTGAAAATCTCGATGCCACTGAGCGAAGACCTCGAACTGTTGCGGGACACAGTACGACGCTTCGCTGAGCAGGAAATAGCACCACGTGCAGCCCTGATCGACCGGGAAAATGAATTTCCGCAAGACCTGTGGCCCAAGCTTGGCGAGCTCGGCCTGCTCGGCATGACCGTGCCGGCTGAGTATGGCGGATCTGAACACGGTTACTTGTCGTACCTCGTTGCAATGGAAGAGATCTCCCGCGCTTCCGGTTCCGTCGGCTTGTCCTACGGCGCCTGCAGCAACCTGGGCATCGACAACCTGTGCAAAAATGCCAACCCCCTGCAAAAACAGAAATATCTCCCTGGACTGTGCCGTGGCGAAACAGTCGCCGCGCTGGCCATGTCTGAAAGCGGTGCTGGCTCGGACGTAGTAGGGTCAATGAGCTGCAAAGCCGAATTCCGCGACGGTGCATGGTGGGCCAACGGCAGCAAAATGTGGATCACCAACGGACCTGAAGCCAGTGTCCTCATTGTCTATATGAGAACGGCAAGCAAGGAAGCCGGCACGCGCAGCATCACCGCCTTCATCGTAGAAAAAGGCATGCCGGGCTTCAGCGTTGCAGACAAGCTGGACAAACTCGGCATGCGCGGCTCCAACACCTGCGAGTTGCTGTTCGAGAACTGCAGGATCCCGGCGGAAAACGTGCTCGGTGAAGTAAACCAGGGCGTAAAGGTGCTGATGAAAGGGCTGGACACCGAACGCCTGGTTTTGACTGGGGGCCCCCTGGGACTGATGCAGGCTGCGCTGGATGCCGTGCTGCCATACCT
>SHZL01000162.1 GCA_009692275.1 Lysobacterales bacterium
CTGCAAGTGCTGACAGGATGCGTCCCAGGTGTTCCACCCGTACGGTGGGAATCCCCAAAGCCGGCACGTCCGCGAGCCCATCGTGAATGACCACGCGTGCACCTTTGGCCTCGGCCTGCGCCGCATATTGCATGCCGTGAGCACTGCCGCCTTTCACGGCAACAAATGCCTCGCCCGGCAGGATCCTGCGCGAATCCATTCCCAGACCTTCAAGAATCACCTGTGGTGGCGATTCACACCAACCTTCAAGCAAGCTGGCGAGACTCATGGGGCAACTCAATCCGCACCCCCGTCAATATCGCCAATTGGCGTAGGGTCAGGTGCGGGCGATTGCGCCACGACCTCTGTATAGTTGTCCGGTGCGATATTCAGCAGGCGCAAAGCACCGCCCATGACGGTGGAAAACAAGGGTGCGGCAACCAGGCCGCCATAGTATTCACCGGCACTGGGATCGTTGACCGTGACTATGGCCACGAGGCGGGGGTTGGTAGAAGGGGCGAACCCGGCAAAGGTTGCGACATAGCGCGACGCATAGCCAGCGGCACTGGCCTTGCGCGAAGTTCCTGTTTTGCCCGAAACACGGTAATTGCCCACGCGTGCAGCCTTGCCAGTCCCTCGCTCCCCCGTCACGGTTTCCAGCATGGCAGCTACCTCGTGGGCATACTTGGGATCCATGATGGAAACCGCCGGGTTGCTGGCTCCCTGCACCAGGCTGGGCCGCCGCAGGCGCCCCTCGTCCGCTATCGCGGCAAAGGCTTCGGCAAGTTGCAAGACCGTAACCGATACTCCGTATCCATAGGAAAGTGTTGCCTGCTCCACTCGCCGCCAGTGGCGATAATTCCTCAGTACACCCGCGGATTCTCCCGGAAAACCACTGCCTGTGACTTCGCCGAATCCAAACCGGTCGTACACACTCCATAACTGTTCCGGTTCCAGTTGCAGGGCAAGCTTGGTGGCGCCGACATTGGACGACTTGGTAATGATGCCGGTGACGTCAATCAGGCCGTAGTTCTGATGATCACTGATGGTGTGACCGGACACACTAATGGTGCCCGGTGTTGTGTCGACCGGGGTCGTGGGGGTGACGATTCCCGCTTCGAGCGCTGCCGCAATCGAGAAGGTTTTCATCACCGATCCGGGTTCAAACACATCAGTGACGGCGCGGTTGCGCAGTCCTTCGCTGTCACTGCTGGGCTGATTGGGGTTGTAGGAAGGCTGGTTGACCATGGCCAGAATTTCGCCGGTCGCGATATCCAGTAGCACCACCGATCCTGAACTTGCCCCGTGCTTGAGCACGGTTTGCTTGAGTTCGCGGTAGGCCAGGTACTGCAATCGACGGTCGATGGTCAGGCTCAGGTCGTGGCCGTGTTCTGCCTCACGCAACACTTCCGAGTGCTCCACCGTTCGGCCCAGCCGGTCCTTGATAACCCGCATCAGGCCCGGTTTGCCCTGTAACCAATCGTTGTAGGTCAACTCCAGTCCTTCCTGACCCACGTCGTCTATATTGGTGAAACCAATGATGTGCGCGGCAACTTCACCGGCAGGATAAAACCTGCGGTACTCTTTTTGCAGGTATACGCCGGGCAGGTCCAGGGCTTCAATCGCAGCAGCAACGTCAGGGTGCAGGCGCCGGCGCAGCCATACAAATCCCTTTCCGGAACGCTGGTTAAGGTGGCGTTCCATTTCCTCGGCATCACTTTTCAGCACTGCAGCAAGAGGTGCAATATTTTCCGGCGCTTCCAAAAACTCACCAGGATTTACCCAGACCGAATCCACCGGTGTGCTTACCGCCAGCGGCTCTCCCGAACGGTCCACGATATTTCCCCTGCGGGTGGGAACTTCCAGCTCCCGCATGAACCTTGCCTCGCCCTGCCCTTGCAGGAACTCCGTTTCAGTTACTTGCAGATTCACGGCGCGTGCAATCAGTGCTACAGAACTCAACAGAAAGACCAGCAGAAATGCATACAGGCGACCAATCGGAGCCGCATTCTGGATTTCCTTGCTCATGGTTGAACTACCAGGATGCGGATGTTTGCTGGCGTGCCCATGCCAAGATGATCACGCGCCGTACTTTCAATATTGCCGGCATCGCCCAGCCAGGCTTGCTCCAGTTGCAGGCGGCTCCATTCCGCGATGACATCATCGCGCTGGTTTTCCAACTCACCAAGGTGAACAGCCAGCTGGCGGCTTTGATGACGGGTATAGACGACCCCGAGCGCGCTGATGATTACAGCAGCGAGGGTAAGAACAACTATCAGTAACCGGTTGTTCAAGCGATCTTCTCCGCGATCCGCATGACAGCACTGCGAGCCCGGGGATTGATGGCGAGTTCAGCTGGAGAAGGTTTAACGGCCTTGCCGATTGCCCGCAATGATGGCGTTGCGTCCGGATGCTCCGGAATATTGCGGCGGACCCGGCCTGGTCGTGCGGCTTCTCGTATCGTCCGCTTGACCAGGCGGTCCTCCAAGGAGTGAAAACTGATTACTACCAGCCTTCCTCCAGGGCGCAACCCATTTATCGCGGCCTCAAGCCCCAGGGGCAAATCAGCCAATTCGTTATTTATTTTTATGCGGATTGCCTGAAAGCACCGTGTAGCCGGATGCTTTTTTGGTTCACGACGGCCGCTCGTATCTTCGATCAACCTGGCCAATTGGCCGGTGGTTTCTAGCCGTCGTTGCTGCCGGGCCATAACGATGCTCCTGGCAATCCTGCGCGCATGGCGCTCCTCTCCGAACTCCCAAAACACTCGGGCTAATTCCCGTTCAGGCGCTTGTGCAATCCATTCTGCCGCCGTCACGCCCTGTAATGGGTTCATACGCATATCCAGCGGCCCATCTCCCATGAAGGAGAATCCCCGCTCCGGATTGTCCAGTTGGGGGGAAGAGACACCAAGATCCAGCAGGATCCCGTCCAGACCTCCCTTCGTTCCCCAATCCCGGACATAGCGTTCCATCTCCGCATAATTTCCCTGGACTATGGAGAAACGGGGATCATCCCCCAGCTTCTCAATTCCGGCTGCAACTGCTTCCGGATCCTTGTCCAGGGCCATCAGGCGGCCCTGCCCGGACAGCCGGCTCAAAATTGCCTGGCTATGTCCGCCCCTGCCAAAAGTGCCATCGAGATATTTCCCGTCTTCGCGAATGTCGAGCCCTGCCAACACTTCATCCAATAAAACCGGCTGGTGTTGATAATTGCCCATTTATCCCGAAAAGCACCTCTGCTAACTGCACCCGCCTCTTTATACTCAAAGCACCAGGCGGGACATCTCTTCCGACGCAGCCACGTTCATGCTGCGTTCTTCTTCTGCACGTTTCTGATTAAGGATCGCTTCGTTCCAGAGTTCGAAGCGGCTGCTCATCCCCATCATTACCACGCGTTTCTCCAACCCCGCTACCTGTCTCAAGGTCAGCGGCAACTGAATTCTTCCACTACCATCCAACTCAAGTGCCGTGGCACTGCCCACCAGCCTGCGCTGCAAGCTGCGGTGGCCAGGATTGAAGGTGCTGAGGCGCGTCACTTCGTCCCGTACCCGCTCCCATTCATTCTCCGGGTACAGCCACAGGGCACCGGAATCAAAAGCGCTGTAGGTGAGTACCATGCGGCCACTGCACTGCGCCTGGATAGAATCCCGGTAACGGACCGGAATGGCCAGGCGGCCTTTCCCATCCAGATTGATTGCAGTCTCACCAAAAAACACTTTTGCCTACCCCTGACTACACTATTTGCTACTTTTTCCCACTAATATGCACGATAGTGGCTAAATAGCCTAATGTCAAGCGGGGCAAACACTTAGCGCTCCAGGAAGTTTCATTTGAGCACGGCGAGAAGGAAGCTAGCTGTCCGAATTCTGGCTGGTTTGGGCATTTAGTCGCGTATTTGGCACTGTGGGGCTCAACCGGGTGTTTACTTTTGGAACACGCCGCGAATACCCCCCGGCAGTTCGCTCAGGTCGGTTTAGATCCTGTCGAAAGTGGAGTTCACTTCTGCGCAAGGGGCAGGGAGGGGAGAGTTCTTTCAGGACCGTCGCCAGCAGGGATGCTGGCGAGGAGCCTACAGGGATGTATTCACGGCGTGTCCTGAAAGAACTCACCGCTCCCTGAGCCCGGCGACTGTGCGCATGCAAACCAAGGCATGTCCGGAAGCAAATGCCCGGTTCAGCGGGACTCAAGCACAGCATCCGCCGGCCGCAATGGAGCTACCCGTGTGAAACTCAGGCTTGACCAAACGGATAAAAAGTGGGAGTCGGCCGATAAGCCGGGTTCTGTCGCGGGCAATCATTCATCTGGGACTGCCGTCACCGGCAGCCTCAAGCAACCTACCCGAAAGCGCCGCGGGCAACGGCATTGCTTTCCTATTTGGTCTTGCTCCAGGTGGGGTTTACCTAGCCGCAGAATGTTGCCACCTGCGCGGTGCGCTCTTACCGCACCATTTCACCCTTACCGGTCAAAACCTGGCGGCTTCGACTGGCGGTATACTTTCTGTTGCACTTTCCGTGGGCTCACGCCCCCCAGGGGTTACCTGGCACCTTGCCCTATGGAGCCCGGACTTTCCTCTCCGCCGCAGCGTTTCCGCTGCCACGGAGCGATTGCCTGGCCGACTCCCGCGACTATTGTCTCGCAGCAGCCTGGCGATTGATAGTCAAGCTTCACCTGGCCCCTGTTTGGCCGGACTTTCTTTGTCGGGGTACTCTTCTGCTGTTAGGGGCTGTTCCAGGCCAGACAGCTTTTGATAGAGCTCTCTCCGGTCAACACCGTATAGACGTGCCGCAACCCGGGCCGCCTGGCTGCCCGATAGATATTCCTGCAGAGCATGGCCCATTTCGATGGCCCGCGGCATTTGCTCATCCTGGTCCGGTTCAACTCCTGCAAGCAGGATGACAAACTCGCCTTTTTGCTGCATCGGGTCCGCGCCAAGCACCTGCTGCAGATGGCCCAGTTCGCCTCTAAGGGTCGTCTCAAAGCGCTTGGTCAATTCCCGGCAAATCACTGCAAGCCGCTGCGCCCCGAAAACTTGCGCTATGTCTTTCACACTGGCAAGCACCCGGTGGCTGGATTCAAAAAACACCAGGGTGCGTGACTCAAAGCGCAGGCGCTCCAGGCAGGTGGTGCGGGCGGCCTGCCTGGCTGGCAGAAATCCCTCGAAAACGAAACGATCGGTGGCCAGGCCGGCTATGGAAAGTGCGGCCGTTATTGCGCTGGGACCGGGAATCGCCTTGATGGTGACGTTTGCCGCGATGGCCAGGTTCAAAAGGCGGTAACCCGGATCGGACAACAAGGGGGTTCCGGCATCCGAGACCAGCGCCACTGACTCCCCGGCACACAATCGCTTAACCAGTTGCGGTCCCACCGCGGACTCGTTGTGTTCGTGCAGAATCACCAGGGGTGTTTTGATGCCGAAGTGGTCGAACAACACCCGCGTGTGCCGGGTGTCTTCAGCAGCGACCACGCTGACATTGGAAAGGATATTGACTGCCCGGTAGGTCATGTCGTCCAGGTTGCCAATGGGAGTGGCAACCACGAAGAGTTCTGCTATCGGCTTGTCGTTGTTCATGCCTGTTCCCGTTCCGATAAGGCTGGCTGCCGGAAAGTCCCCTTCCGGAAAATTATTATGAATCATCGGCATTATGAATCATCAGGGTGCCTGCTGAGGTATCATTTCGGTCTGCATACAAACCGGACCATACGCTGCAATGCTTTATCGGCCTGACTCTAACCGCCCCCAGGCAATGCGCTGCGCCATCCTGGCCCTGTGCCTGGCCCTCGTGCATGCCTGCGCCGTAACCCCACCGGCTCCCATAGCCGTGGAGAAACCGGAACCCAGCCCGGAGCAGGCATTCGCACAAGGCAACTATGCACAGGCGGCCCGCCTGTGGCAGCAACAATCCGCGAGCGCCAGCGGATCAACAGCAAGCAGCCTCCGGGTGCGCGCGGCGGATGCCTGGATGCTTGCCGACAATCTTGCGCAGGCGGAGGACAACCTTCATGGGGTTGACGAGTCTGAATTGTCTGGTGCGGACACCGCGCGCTTGAACCTCGTTCTGGCAGACATCGCCTTGCACAAAGACCAACCGGGTGAAGCGGAAATGCTTTTGCGGCAAGCGCAAACCGGTCTGCCCAAATCTTTACAACAGCGATTTGATCAACTGTACAAGAGCACGCAACTGATGCTTGCCCAACCGGGTTCGCACGATATTTCGCACGCCCTGGCGGTGATCAATGCCAGCACGAGTTACCAGCCCGGGGAGGGCCTGCAGTTTCTGCACTCATTGCAGGATATTCCATCGAGTGAATTGTCGATCAATCCTGGTGGCGACCAGGTGACAGGCGGATGGCTGGATCTCGCCCTGGTGATTCGGCAAAACCTGGTGCACGCTGACTCCGTGCAACAAAACATT
>SHZL01000163.1 GCA_009692275.1 Lysobacterales bacterium
GGATTCGGTGATATTCAGCCCTTTGGCGATATGCGGCACCTGGCCGGTGTCGAGGCCTTGACCGGTATATTACTGATCACCTGGACCGCGTCTTTCCTGTATCTTGAAATGCAACGCAACTGGAATGTTCGTTGAGCCCAACGTGTGCCCATGGGGGCTGCTTTCACGGTTCCAGGTCAATGCTTTCTGACGGCCGCAATTCCAGCACCCTGGGTTCATCCCGGAATGCTGCCCAGCTGACGACCACATAACGGATGCCACTTTTGACCGGCAGTGCTTCGTGGGCATACTGGCCACCTGATGGAAAACACAGGAGGTCACCGCTGCGCGGCCGGTAGGTATAGTTGAACTGGCGAAAACTCAGCTCGCCGCCTTCGAAGTCCTCGTTGAGGTACAAAAGCAGGCTCACGTCACGGTCAATAACCTTTCGCCAGTGACTTTCTGCGGCAATGAAATGATCGCTGTCGGCATGGGGTCCATACAGCCCTCCGGGTTCATAACGCAGCACCTGCGGCTTCTCAAACCAGTGGATCTGGCGGCTCGTTGCCGCGGCAACCGGTGTCCGGAAAGCGTGTCCAACTGCCCCGGTGATCGCATTTTCCAGGTCGCCCTGTTCAACCTTGTCGGTGATGCGGCCGGAAATTCGTTCCCTGGAAAGGCGCGACGGCTCAGCTTCGTCCAGGCTATGCACCGCCAGCGGCCTGCCGTGCTGTGATTCAAGATAGCGCACCCACTGCCTGCAGGCCTCCGGCGGCAGGTAGTTCGGTATGATATGCACACCGTGCGGCGGATTCCGCGGTTCAGCCATAGAGCCACAACATGACTTGAAACGCAGCCCGCTACCGCAAAAACAGCTGTCTGTGCGCAAGGGTTTGAACAAAGGGCGAGTAATTTCTACTGTGGTCATTGATTGATGTTCCTGCGTTCAGGCAGAAGCATTAAGGAGCCTCTGATCTATTATGCGCGGAGCGCGTTTCTACCGCAAAAGCCGCAGATCGTGCGGAGCGAGTCGCGTGACAATAGCACCGCTACGGCCGAGGCGCGCCACGTGCGAGATGCGGCTTTTGCGGCGAAACCCGGACGGGACGGGCCTTTGCGGGCGCTCCGCCCCGTTCCGGCTCGTTTATTTGGAATAACCAAACCGCACTCGCCCGAGCCGGACCGGAGCATCCCGCAAAGACTCGTCGCGCCCGTGCACAATGGATCAGAGGCTCCTTGAGCAATCGCCCGCTTGGCTGAAGAGTTCTTTCACGCGCGTGCACCCGGATTCAACGCGGTTGATCTCAAATACATTAAACTTTGCTCTGGACTGTCCATAAGAATGAACATGAGACCAATGCACACAGAACTGTCCAGGGAATCCTTGCTGCGAATCCTGGAAGTAAGCCACAAACTTGCAGAGTCGTTTGACCTCGTGCAATTGCTGACCGAGATTGTTGAGGCGGGTAAAGATGTGCTGCTGGCCGAGCGCGGAAGCCTTTGGCTATACCACCCGCAAAGCCGCGAACTCGAGCTGAAAGTTCCCAGCGACGGCCCACCCATACGCATACTGGCTGGCCAGGGCCTGGTCGGTGAATGCCTGGAAAGAAGACAGGTGATAAACGTGCCTGAAGCCTATTCGGACCCACGATTCAACCAGGCCATAGACCTCATCACGGGGTTTCGAACCCGTTCCGTTCTCAGCATTCCTCTGCTGGGCCGTCAGGGTGAACCGGTTGGGGTGATGCAGCTACTGAACAAGCAAGGGGGAGTGTTTGAGCAAAATGATGAACTTTTAGCCATATCCCTTGCTGCCCAGTGTGCGGTTGCGTTGCAGCGCACACAACTGACCGAAGAACTTTTCCTGAAGGAACGCCTGGACGAAGAAGTGTCGCTGGCGCGGGAAATCCAGATGGGCACGCTGCCCAGCTTGATGCCGCTGGTTCCCGGCTACGACCTGCATGGGGAGTTTCGGCCTGCTGACCAGACGGGCGGGGACATGTTCGACCTCGTTGTGCTGGGGGATCAACTGTTCATTTTGTTAGGGGATGCGACCGGTCATGGAATTGGCGCGGCCCTGTCAGCAACCCAGATGCAGGCGATGTTGCGCGTGGCGTTCAGGTGCGGAGCGGGGCTCGCGGAAGCCTACCGCCACGTCAATAACCAGCTTGCGGAGGACTTGCCGGAAGACCGTTTCCTCACGGCCTTCGTGGGTTTTCTTGACCCCGCCCGGCACGAAGTAAAGTTTTTTTCCGGAGGGCAGGGGCCGTTATTGCATTTCCATGCGGCTGGCAAGCAGTGCGAATGGCTGAAACCGACACATTTCCCGGTGGGAATCCTGCCCCTGGATGACCCCGGCGCAGCCAGCACGATCCACATGGAGCAGGGCGATGTATTGGTGCTGCTTTCGGACGGAATTTATGAGTTTGCCAATGACCAGGGTGCGCAGTTTGGCGAAGAAGGTGTCCGGCAATTGCTATTGCATCACCACCATTTGCCCATGGCTGAATTGTGCAGGCAACTACTCCAGGCCGTATTCCGTTTTGCTGGCGATGCGAAGCAGGCGGATGATATAACCGTGGTCCTGGTGCGCCGACTTGGGGCAGCATAGAGTGATCGCATTGGGTAAACGGGGTCGCGAGTCCCGATTTTTCGACGTTTAACAGCGCTTATTGAGGCAGGTAGATGAAAAAATTCTTTGCACGGAGTTTCGACCAAATAGCCCCGATTGTAGATGCAACCGACCATTTCTTTAAGGAGCGGAATATCGATCCATCCTTGCGGACTTCGGTGGATCTGTGCATTGAAGAGCTGTTTGTGAACATGGTTAACTACAATACGGAAACACAGCGTGAAATCCTGCTGGAAATGGAACCTGTAAACGGCGGAATCGAAGTCAGCCTGACCGACTACGACGTTGAGCGTTTCGATCCGACCACACCACGGGACATCAACATTGATGCGCCTTTGACAGAGCGTACCCAGGGGGGGCTCGGCGTGTACCTGGTACTTAAAATGGTCGATTCGATCCATTACGAATATCACGACCGGCAAAGCAAAATTACCTTTCAGATCAAGCGGGGCAAAATCTGATGTTTAGTATCGATTTCAATGATCTAGGGCAGGTGGCGATGACTGGCCGTCTGGATGCGGCGCAGGCAGCCACCGCGCAGGCGTTCCTGGACCAGGTTTCCGGGGAATGCATTTTGAACCTGGCTGAGCTTGAGTACATGTCCAGCGCCGGCCTGGGCGTCTTACTGAAGACGCACAAACGGTTGATGTCAGGTAGTTCCGGGCTCAAGCTGGTTAATGTGAACAGTCACATCAACGATATCTTTCGCTACTCGGGATTTGATAAATTATTTGATATCAGTCTTTTGCAGAAATAACTGAATGTGTTTCTGACGAGATTTCACAGGTGTTGCATGCCAGTTCCAGAGTTCCCGCCAACTTTTCGATTGATTGCCTGTAGTTATGGATAAGAGTCGGGATCATGAACTCGTCTTGCGATGCAGACGTGGTGACCGTCAGGCGCTCGGGGAGCTGATAAAGGAATATGAGCGGCCAATTTACAACGCAGCTTTTCGCATCCTCGGTAACCCCGATGATGCGGCGGATGTAACCCAAACCGTATTCATGAAAGTGTTTGAAAGAATTGATCAGTACAACCCGGAATACAAATTTTTCAGTTGGATCTACCGGATAGCCATTAATGAATCCATCAATCAACGAAACCGGAGCAAGGATCTGCAATCCTACGAGGATGAGCATGCTGCAGTTGGATCCGACCCGGAAGACTCAATTGATGCACAGAAACTGTCCGATATCATTCAGGCCGGTCTCATGGAATTGCAGGAAGATTACCGGGTGGTCGTGGTGTTGAGGCACTTTTCCGAAATGAGCTACCACGACATCAGCGGAATCCTCAGCATCCCCGAAAAGACCGTGAAATCAAGACTTTATTCTGCCCGTCAGCTGATGAAAGCCCGCTTGACGGGACAGGGGGTAATGTAACCATGTTGAATGAACGAATCATTGATCTCATCCAGGCCGATGTCGATGGCGAGCTGGCGGCTCACGACCGGGCTGAACTTTCCCGCGAGTTGTTGCAGTCCCAGGAAGCCAGGAAGTTCCGGGACGATATGGTCCGAATCAATGAGTTGATGGCATCGATACCCAGCCTCGATCCACCCGCCGGTTTGCAGAACAAGATTGCCAATGCGATCAAACTGCCCAAGCGCGCCCAGTTGCCGGCACGCTCGTCGCGTTGGTTCCAGCCCGCGGGCTATGGGCTCTCGTTGGCGGCCGGTTTGCTGATGGGTGTAGGCATTGCCCAGTTTAGTACAAAAGATACGCAGGACTTGTCTGCCGTGGTCGGAACCATGATGAGCCATACGGAGGTTCAGCAGGGTTCCGCGGGTGAATCACTGGCAGTCAGCCTGGATTATGTTCAGGGGAACATCAAGCGGAGCTACCTTGACCAGGCGCTGGCACTTGAATTTGACCTCAAATCGGTAGAGCCTGTTGAAATTACGATTGATTTGAGCAGCACTGGATTGCGTTTTGGCGGCTTTGCCGACCAGGAGCGCGCGGCAGCTGTTGAAAAATTTGAGGTTTCCAATGGAAAGGTGCACTTAGTGAGCAGTGGTAATCAGCAATACGTGTTGTTCCTGCGCAACGAGCCGGAAGGCGCTACGGGCTTGCAGGACATCGGGATATCATTGGCTCAGCACGGGACGGATATTTTCCAGGGGGAATTGGATTCCGGGCAGTGAAGAAAGGGGCTGTGCAGGCCGTTGGATGCCCGCCTGAATGGCGCACCAACTTTTTTGCAGTTTTGTTGTAGTTAGTCACAAGAGGCTGAGTTCCGGGAAATAGCGCCTCCATGGCGGCGAACACAGTTTGGCAACATACCAAGGAGTAACATGATGAGAACGAGTCAGACAGGTAGCACTAAAGTTTGGATTTTGGTCGTTGCGTTGGCGGTGGTAGCAGTTAGCGCCATTCTGTACGTTGGCACGTACTGGCCCCCAGGCGAAGAAGGCGTTTCCGGGACCATAGTTCCAGCTGAGCGTTATCGTTCAAACCAGATCAGCAGCGAAGATGTGATCCTGGGTGAAGAAGAGTCTGCATCCGGTGAAGTGTCAGACGATTTGGCATTGGCCGACAAGTCCGACAAGTCCGACAAGTCCGACAAGTCCGACAAGTCCGACAAGTCCGACAAGGCGTTCAGCCTTTCTGACAAGTCTGACAAGTCTGACAAGTCTGATAAATCCGATAAATCCGACAAGTCCGACAAGTCCGACAAGTCCGACAAGTCTGACAAGTCCGACAAGTCTGACAAGTCCGACAATTAAGCACAAACCGTCCTCGGCTGAATATTAAACCTGTCTTAAACTTCTTTCTTTCGAACTACCGCCGGTCACTAGCCGGCGGTTTTTTTGGCTTCGGCGTCGGTTAGCCGGCGGGAAATGTGAACATATACAAAACTGGACAGAATCAGATACTATGAATCGCGTTGTCAGCCGGCCTGAGGGGTAGTAAGTATGTCCAGGTGGATCGTCCTGTTGCTGGTGATTTTTTTCGTGCACAGGGCGGAGGCGGATTCATTCTGGATGGATCAGCTGGAAACAGAAGATCTCAGGCTGCTCTATTTCGATCCAATGACGACCTATCTTGTGCCACATGTGGCCCGCAGTTTCCAAAATTCTCTCGCATTCCAGCGATACATTTTTGACTGGACACCGTATGAAAAAGTAACCGTGATGTTGCGGGATAGTGTGGATTACGGTGGCGGGGCAGCCTTGTCGTCGCCCAGAAACGTACTTTGGGTCGATGTCGCGCCGCTGAAGCACAGCTTTGAAACTTTTCCTGCAGTGGAGCGAATCTACCAGATTATGAACCACGAACTGGTGCACCTTGCAACCGGGGACGCGGCGAATTCCACGGATAGAAAATGGCGGCATTTTCTTGGTGGCAAACCCGAAGTCACAGGCAAGCACCCGGAATCGCTTTTTTATCACTTCATGGCTACCCCACGCAATGTCGCCCCGCGCTGGTATTTCGAGGGCAGTGCGGTGTTTTTTGAAACCTGGATGTCCGGGGGATTAGGGCGGGCCCAGGGGGCTTACGATGAAATGAAATTCCGCGCCATGGTGCGCGACGACCAACCCCTCTATAGCAACCTTGGCCTGGTTGCACAGGGTACTGCAGTGGACTTCCAGACTGAATCCAATGCCTACTTTTATGGCACCCGTTTTTTCAGTTACCTGGCCTACACTTATTCCCCGGAAAAGGTGATCGAATGGCTCAAGCGCGAGGAAGACAGCAAGCGTTACTACTAAAAGCAGTTTGAACAAGTTTTTGGCAAGCCTCTGAAAGATGCCTGGGAAGACTGGACAGC
>SHZL01000164.1 GCA_009692275.1 Lysobacterales bacterium
GGGCGCACCAAGAAAATCGCGCAACTCGTTGACCAGGCGATACAAGGTTGCCTGGGAGCACTCCAGGCGTTCCATCAGTTCCTGCCTGGCAATGGGTGTCCTGCGCTGCTGCAGGATGTTGTGCAGATGATACAAACGCTCGACTTTAGACATGCCTCAGCTTACTCCTGCACCCACCAGAACCCACCCACCAGAACCCACTCGCCAGAACCAACACGCCCGTCACGCCTCCGGAGCGCGTGCCACGATGTATTCGAGTGCGCGCTCGATACGCCGCAGGCTGCGCTCGCGGCCGACCAGCCACAAGGTCTTGTCAATGGAAGGAGAAACGCCTGTGCCCGCCAGCGCCACGCGCAAGGGTTGTGCTATCTTGCCCATGTTGACCCCGAGTTCTACGGCCACCGCGTGTATGATTTCGTCCAACTGTTCCGTCTTCCAGCCCTGCAGGCCAGCAAGACGCTCCCTAATGGTTCTCAGCGCGGGCTCAGCTACCGGCCGCAGGTGTTTCTTGGCCGCGCCCGCATCGAATTCTTCAAAGTCCGTGTAATAAATGCGGCTGACTTCGGTCATCTCGTGCAAGGTCTTTACCCGGTCAGCCTGGACTGCCACCAGGTCGCTTAGCGCAGGGCCCTGACCGGGGTCGAGGCCCGCCCGGGTGAAGTGCCACAGCAGATGCCCGGCGACCACATCCGGGGGCAAGGTGCGCATGTAGTGCTGGTTAAGCCAGTCCAACTTTTCGGTGTTGAAAGCGGACGCCTTGCGGTTCACATCGTCAATGCTGAAGCAGGCGATCATATCTTCAAGGCTGAAAACTTCCTGGTCGCCATGTGACCAGCCCAGCCGGACGAGGTAGTTGAGCAAGGCCTGCGGCAGGTAGCCGTCATCCCGGTACTGCATGACACCCACTGCGCCGTGCCGCTTGGACAAACGGGCGCCGTCATCACCCAGAATCATTGGCACGTGGGCAAATTTCGGCAAGTCCGCGCCAAGGGCGCGGTAGATATTGATCTGCCGGGGCGTGTTGTTGATGTGATCATCACCACGAATAACCAGCGAAACAGCCATATCGATGTCATCCACCACGACGGTAAAATTGTACGTAGGGGAACCGTCAGGCCGCGCGATAACGAGATCATCCAGCTCTTCGTTGGAGATGCTGATCGCGCCACGTACCCGGTCATTGAAGACCACGTCTCCGCTGAGCGGGTTGCGAAAACGCACTACCGGCTGAATACCTGCGGGAATGTCAATCCGATCGCGGCAAAAACCGTCATAACGGGGTTTGAGGCCCTGCTTCATTTGCTCCACGCGAACGTTTGCAAGGCGCTCTTTGCTGCAATAGCAATAATAAGCTTTGCCTTGTGACAGTAACTGTTGCGTGACCTCGGCGTAGCGTGGGAACCGTTGCGTCTGGTAAAACGGGCCTTCGTCGAATTCCAGGCCGAGCCAGTTCATTCCATCGAGAATTGCCTGCACGGACTCCGGATTAGATCGCTCGAGATCAGTGTCCTCGATGCGCAATATGAACACGCCGTTATTTGCCCTGGCCTCCAGGTAAGAAAACAGGGCCGTGCGGGCGCCGCCTACGTGGAGGAAGCCGGTTGGGCTGGGCGCAAATCGCGTTCTTACAGTCACGGCCACTCCATCGATGCAAAAGAGGCGGAATTTTAACAGATGTTCCGATACCCGGCCGAATTGGCTTATCGGCTCGCGTAAGACTATGATTTCGCCCGAGTGAATCAAACCGGATCAAATCCATGCACTCGTCTTCGCGGCAACCCTTGCTCAAGTCAGCCCGATACGCTTTCCTGGGTGCATTGTCGCTGGTGTTTCTCTACTCGGGCGATGATCACCCCAGCCAGCTAAGACAGGTGCAGGAACGCGGCAGCCTCACCCTGCTCACGCGCAATGGAGCCAGCAGTTATTACCTGAGTGCCAATGGCCCCACCGGCCCGGAGTATGAGCTGGTTCGAATGTTCAGCCGCTACCTCGGTGTAGTGCTCGAGGTGAAGGTTGCCGGTGCATTCAGCGACCTGAAAAGCATGCTGAACCGCGGCGCGGGTGACTTGATTGCGGCCAACTTCACGCGCTCGGCTGAACGCGAGCAATCATTCAATTTTGGTCCGGACTACCTGGATACGCAGATTCTGGCGGTAACGCGCCAGAGCGAGGCGCAACCGGCCAGCATGGGAGACCTCGTTGGCCTGAGAATCAGGGTTCTTTCCGGCTCCAGTTACGAAGAAGCCCTGCAGGCGGCGCAACTTGAATATCCCGATCTGCACTGGGAATCCAGGGACGATGTGTCCATTGAGGATCTGTTGCTTGCCGTCGCCGATGAGGCCATTGATGTGACGCTGGTGGATTCAAATATTTTTTCCAGCAACAGGATTTTCTACCCACTTGTCGGCACCGCATTCGTCGTCGAGGAACACGTGCCACACGCCTGGGCTTTCCCGCATGGCCCGGACGACAGCCTGGCCGAGCAGGCTCGCGCCTTCATGCTGCAGGCCAGCGTGGATGGCCGCCTCGCTGGAGTGCTTGGCCAGTTCGATGCTGACGACGAGCAGCTCGGCGAAGTGGACATGTTCAATTTCCTGCAACGGGCGAGGGCGATGCTGCCGCAACTGATTGACGTGTTTCGCGAGACGGGCACGGCATACGCAATTGACTGGCGGCTATTGGCCGCAGTCGGTTACCAGGAGTCACGCTGGGACCCGGCGGCTTCTTCATCCACCGGCGTTCGCGGCATCATGATGCTCACCGAACAGACTGCAGACCAGCTGGGTGTGGCAGATCGCCTCGACCCCGAGCAAAGTATTGATGGCGGGGCCCGTTACATAGTCCGCTTGCGCGCTCGCCTTCCCGTCGATATTCGCGAACCGGATCGCACCTGGATGGCGCTGGCGGCGTACAACATGGGCATGGGCCACCTGCATGATGCACGCAAGCTCGCTGATCAAAAGGGTCTTGATCCCGACAAGTGGCCAGCGGTCAGCTCGGTTCTTGGGCTACTGAGCCAGGAAAAATGGTATAGCCAGACACGCCACGGGTATGCTCGCGGGTTTGAGGCCAGGGACTTTGTGGAGAGTATCCAGCTCTACTACCAAACACTGGTGTGGATGGATACGCACGAGCATCCGCTGCTGGTCGCGAAATTACCCGGTGACAAGCCGGCGTGCGCAGACTCAGGAGTTTTCCGCTTCCTGCTCCAGCCACAGGCACTGGCGGGGCTGCTTCTGTATGGTAGCCAAGCGCGCTGCATGCAGGCTTAACTCCTGTTCGCTGGGCTGTAAAACACGCAAGGGCGGCCGGGTACTGGTGTCCACTGACATGCTGGTTTGCCCTTTTGCGCTTGCTGGCTGAAAACTGAGACCCAGGTTGGTCTGGCCTCCGGTCATGGCCAGGTATACATCCGCAAGAATCTCAGCATCCAGCAAAGCGCCGTGCAGAACCCGGCTACTGTTGTCGATCTCGTACCGTTTGCACAGAGCATCCAGGTTATTGCGCTGCCCGGGATGCAGCTCGCGAGCGAGTTCAAGAGTGTCCAGGACGGTGCAGAAATCCGTGACAGTGCCCGGGCAGTCTTGCAGCAACGACAGCTCCATGTCGAGGAATCCCAGGTCAAACGGCGCGTTGTGTATGATCAACTCTGCGCCGCCGACGAATTTCAGGAAATCTGCGGCAACGTCTGCAAACAAGGGCTTGTCCAGCAGGAATTCCCGCGTAATGCCATGCACCTCCAGCGCTCCGTCTTCTATGTCGCGTTGTGGATTGAGGTAGGTGTGGAAATGTTGCCCGCTCAGGCGGCGATCCACCAGCTCCACTGCGCCAATCTCAATCACGCGGTGGCCTGCAGCTGGCTCCAACCCCGTCGTTTCCGTGTCGAGCACAATTCTTCTCATTGCGGCCTGTTCCTGTTCAACGCGGTATCGCCAGTCGCGCAAGTTCATCTGCGCGTTCATTTTCCGGGACGCCACTGTGACCTTTTACCCACCGCCAGGTTACTTCGTGTTGACTGAGGACTTGTTCCAGGCGTTGCCACAACTCTACGTTTTTCACAGCCTGCTTTCCTGCCGTCCGCCAGTTGCGTTTTTTCCACTGCGGCAGCCACTCCAACATGCCTTTCATGACGTATACCGAGTCAGTATAAATGGTAACCTCGCAAGGCCGTTTCAGCGCCTCCATTGCCCCGATCACCGCCTGCAACTCCATGCGGTTATTGGTGGTGCCTGCTGCGCCGCCAGACAGCTCGCGGCGATGACCATTGAACAGCAGCACGCTACCCCAGCCCCCGGGGCCGGGATTGCCGCTGCATGCACCATCAGTATAAATGTGTACGGTGTCACTCTTTTCCATTGCAGGGCCTTTCCTGTCCTTTCATCCAGCGCTTATGGCGGTCGGTATTACACCGGTCGCGTATTTCTTCAGAGGCAGCCTGGTCAGGTCCGGACGCGTGCGGTGCCGGGCACGGATCAACACCAGGTCAGCAAAAGGCAAAGCCGCCGCCGAGAACCGGTTGGACTCCATTTGGGGCCCGGTGCGGCCCAACAGGCCAATCCCGGTGACGTGCTCAATCGCCATATCCAGGTGGTTGAGACGGGCTATGACGCGGGGGATCGACATGCGCACCAGACCGGCTTGTTTGCGGCCACGTAGCCCGCCCCAGCTGCGGCGATTTACACCCAGCAAAAACAACTCACCCCCCGGCACCAGGACCCGGCAGCATTCGTCCAGCTCCGGCTCCGTTCCATTCTCAGTGACCAGCGACAACAAGACAACCCGAAACACACCCGTTTGAAACGGCAGGGCAGCACTGGAGCATTCCAACAGGGCCCGTGGGTTCACTGCCAGCTGCGAGGGCCCAAGGGAAAGGTCCAGCGCCAGACCAAAAGAGTGTTCATCGCGATGCAGGCCGGGGCAGTCGGGAAATGGAACGCCGGGCGGGTTGATCAATAATACGCTGCCCCTGCCCGCATTGGCCGTAGCGGTTTGCAGCATCGCACCTGCCATTCCAAATTGGGAGGACCGCCCCGGCCAGTTGCTTGCGACTGCAAATGATGCAACCTCGATAGCCAAGCCGGCAGTTTTGTTAGAATTGACGGCAGACAGCCCGAGTCGAGCTGCCCCGAACCTGGAGAATTTTGGACCTATGCCCCTACTCAATGTGATGGCCATTCCCGCATTTACCGACAATTATATCTGGCTGATCCGCGGGGAGGGAAACAAATGCGCCGTAGTTGATCCCGGAGACGCGAGTCCGGTGATGGAAACTCTGCGACGGGAAGGGCTGGACCTGCGCTACATCCTGCTCACGCATCACCACCCCGATCACATTGGTGGAATGCCAGAACTGCGCAAGCATTCGGGCGCTGTTGTATTTGGGCCGCATGACCAGCGCATCAAGGACATCGACCAGGCCTTGCGCGAAGGCGAAACTGCGTGGTTGCCGGAGCTGGGCCTGGAGTTTGCGGTCCTCGAAGTGCCGGGTCACACTGCCAGTCACATCGTGTTCTGCGGACACGGTAGCCTGTTTTGCGGCGACACGCTTTTCAGCGTGGGCTGCGGCAGACTGTTTGAGGGAACGGCGGAACAAATGCAGTCATCCCTGGACAAACTGGCGAATTTGGCCCCGTCCACAAAGGTTTACTGCGGCCACGAATACACCCGGGCCAATTGCGAATTTGCCCTTGCCGTTGAGCCAGATAACCAGGCATTGCAAAAAAAGGCCGAGGCCGTCGCGAGACTGCGCGAGCGCGGGGAATGCACCCTCCCCGGCCTGTTGGAGGAAGAACTTGCAGTGAATCCATTCATGCGCAGCCGCGAGGAATCCGTTGTCCGGGCAGCCCGCGTTCGTGATCCTTCAGCCGTGCCCGGCGCCCATACGCTGGCTGTAATTCGCCACTGGAAAGACCACTGGTAAGCACAAAATGGTTGACCGGAGCCCATCTAACAGCATAATGGCGGGTGGAAACATGAATTTAAGGAGCTCCGGTGCCATTTCGCTCGCTGGCTGCTGTGTCTGTTCTACTATTGCTCGCAGGTTGTGCTACAACCGGCAGCGAGAAGCATAACCAAGTCCAGACCACACCGCTCCCAACCCCCATCGTTGTCAATGAATTTTCATCCGCGGCCGCTGTGGATGAGCACTTGTACGTTCCCTCCTGGGTCTATGGCGCACAAGAGTACCCTGACGTCTGGACGAGACTCGTGGACCAGTTTGCCCTGCCCGACTGCGCGCAACATGAGGCCAGCCTTGAGTGGGCAAACTGGTACGCAAACCAGCAGGAGTACATGAATCGAATTTTCAAGCGCGCCCAACCATGGATTTTTTATGTTGCACAGGAGTTGGAGCGGCGCAACATGCCGGGCGA
>SHZL01000165.1 GCA_009692275.1 Lysobacterales bacterium
ACCGGCAGACAAAAATCGAAGCCACGGCCAGTGGCGAAGTCATCGGCATGGCGGCAGCGCAGATAGTTCTTTCCGGCTACGCATTGGCCAACCTTGGAGTTGACCACGGCTGATGGGGGCGCTGACGGGGGTGCTGATGGGGGCCGGAACTAGCGCTCCTGCTCTTCTTCGTAAACCAGCGAAGCCGTCTGCACTGCGGTCAGTGCCTCGGTAAAGGGCACATGCTGGTCCATTGGAGCCGAATCGCGGCGCTGTTGCCTGACAATCACGAATACACAAACCAGCAGATGGATGATGGCGGTATACAGGTACAGCACGCTGTCGCCCATCACGGTCATGGCCCCCGCCGCCAGGGCCGGGCCGATGATGGCGCCAATTCCATACATCAGCAGCAGGCCACCCGATACCATCACGTACTCACCCTCCTGGGCAAAGTCGTTGGTGTGGGCAACCGCCACCGAATTCATTGGAAACGCCAGCGCGCCCCATGCGCCACCGAGCACTATGAGTTGCGCCGTGGACAGCATGCCATACGTGAGCCACAGCCCGACCCCGACGGCTGAGGCCAGCAGGGCCAGCACAGAAATCACGATGCGGCGGTCCACCCGGTCGGACCAGAAGCCAGAGGGTAATTGCCCTGCCGCCCCGCCGATGACCGCCCCGGTCATGAAGCCGGCGGCAAGCGAAACCTTGTCCGAAATGCCGGAAGTAAATACCGGCGCGAGCGCCCAGAACGCGCCGTTGGCCAGGCCGGTTGCAAAACAAACCACCATACCCGTGTGGGAAATCTCCAGCAGCCGGCGAAAATCGAACCGCACTGCTTCGTTGTGGCACGGCGCGGGTGATGTGGACATGACCACGGGCAGCGCGGCAATCGAGACCAGGACGGAAGCAAGAGCGAAAAGGGCCATGTCACCCGGGTCATACAGCGCGGTCATTTGCTGTCCCACCGCCATGACAGTCATGCTGATGAATACATAGGCAGAAAATACGCCGGCGCGATTTTCATTGGTGGATTGTTCGTTCAGCCAGCTCTCTATGACGACGTACAAAACGGCAAAGCAAAAGCCCGTCGTGAGCCGCAACAACCACCAGGCCCAGGTATCCAGCCATAGTGCGTGGAGCAATGGCGTAGCGGAAGCCACTGCCGCCATGGCGGCAAACACGCGCACATGCCCCAGTTTTTGTACGAGGCGGATGCCGCGCAGGCAACCCGCGGTAAACCCCAGGAAGTACGCGCCACCCATGACGCCAATAGCAATGGTGGAAAACGACTCCATATGTGCACGCACCGGCAACAGCGTGGACTGCAGGCCTTGCCCGGTCAGCAGGATGGCAACGCCCAGGAGCAAGGCGGCGACGGGTGCGAGTGAACGTATCATGGTATGCCATCATTGCCGCAAGCGGCTTGCCTGTCTACCACCAGGCGAAATGTTTCTCAAGTTGCTGCCCGGCTTGCACTCAAGCGCATTTCGCATAAAATTGGGACTGCGCAACAAAAACCAATATCGAGTCTCTATGCCACAGCTTACCCATGCCTTGCGGAGCACTGAGTGATCAAACTTCTCCTGCCCTTGCTCCTGTTCTGCAACCTGGCCTGGGCCCAGAACACACCCGCGAAAATCTACGACGTGACGTTTTCAGGAACTTTCCAGCCTGCAAAAGGCGTGGTCGAGGCGGTCATCCATGTACAGCAGAAAAGCCACTTGCTGCGTGCATTGGATCTGGCAGCCCCCGCAGGGGAATTCAGTAACTTTAGCGGTGACGGAGTCATTGAGCGCAAAGGCAAGCGCCTGCTTTGGACTGTCCCGAAAGAAGGCGGCAGCCTGTTCTACAACGCCAGGGTCAATCGCGAACATGGCGTGCTGCTGGACGCCAAAATGACCAGGGACTGGGCAATACTGAGACTGGACGATGTCTTTCCCACTGCCCAGGCGCGCAGTCGCAAGGGTGCGAAGTCCAAATCCAGGCTGGAGTTACATGGCCCGGCGGGTTGGCGATTTGAAAGCCGCTATGGGCCGGTGCAAAAGCCACGTGCCGTGGATGACCCGCAACGGCGCTTTGACCGGCCTACCGGCTGGTTGGCAGCCGGAAATCTTGGCATTCGCAAGGAAATGATTGGCAAGCGCATGGTGACGGTGGCAGCCCCGCAGAACCAGGGCATGCAGCGGCTCGACATCATTGCGTTCCTGCGCTGGACCATGCCCACGCTGGTGAAAATATTTCCGGATTTCCCCAAACGCCTGCTTATCGTAGGGGGGAGCGGCGATATGTGGCGCGGCGGCCTCTCTGGCCCCTCATCCATTTACCTGCACTCTGAACGCCCGCTGATCAGTGAAAACGCAACCAGCGCCCTGCTGCACGAACTGGTGCACATCGCTACCGGCCAGTCACCCGGGCCACGTGACGACTGGATTATTGAAGGCCTGGCCGAATACTACAGCCTGGAAATCCTGCGCCGCAGCGGCGGCCTGGGCGCGAAACGGCATGCCCAGACCCTGCAATGGCTGGAAGCCTGGGCGCAAAAAGAAAACGGCCGGCTGACTTCCCCTTCCAGCGGGGCCAATACCGCGCGGGCGGTGCTGGTATTTACCCAGATCCAGAAAGAGCTAACCGCCGATGATGCCGGCAGTTTCGACGAGATAGTACGGCACCTGCTTGCCTCCGGCGCGGTCACCGCCGAGGAACTGCAACTGCTGGTGGAAAACGCTTTGGGCAAGTCCTCCCGGGGACTGGGCAAGGCGCCGCAGGAATATTCGAAGCCCGGCTCATGAACACGACGCTGAATTTACCGTTCTATCGCGCCATCAACCCGCGGCAGGTGGTCAAGTGGACGATCTACATCCTGCTGCTGCTTAATTGGGGGCTGTACATCGCGGAAGACTGGCAAACCGCTCTCCACACCCTGGGTGAGAGCAGCACGTTCCTGGATTGGACCAGCGCCTTTAGCACCTCGCTGGATTCCGCCGCGTGGTTCGGGCTGCTATTTATGTGGGAGCTGGAAACTTATGCCCTCTCAGATGAAGCCTACACGCCGTTCATCGGATGGACATTTCTTGCCGTGCGCGGGATCTGTTATGTCTTCCTGGCCCACACGGTACTATCGCGGGCAGAGACAATCTATGAGCTCAGCGACCTCCAGCCATCGCCTGGCATCACCAGTCTGTGCCAGCTTGCCAACCAGGAGATATCTTTTGCCTACAACGTCGATTACACGCGAATTGACGATTCCAATTGCCATTCGCTCTCGGCAGGCACGGAGTTTTACCCCATTGAAGACACTGCCGTAACGGATAAACCTGGCCTTTCAGTGGAACGCTGGAACACGATTGTTGACCTTGAGGACGCGATTGTCTGGCTGCTGATCATGTTGACTATCGAAATTGCCATCTGGCTGCAAGACCGGGAGATCACCGGGGGACCGGCAATGTTTGTCAGCCACCTGGGGAAGGTGTTTTATGCAGTACTGTTTGCTCACACTGCGTACTGGGCCTGGGGCGAGCATTGGCTCTATTTCTGGGACCAGCTGCTGTGGATAGGCGGGTTTTTCGCCATTGAAATGAATGTTTCTGAATGGCGCAAACATATTGAAAAGCACTACGCCAAGCTGAAAGAAATAGCACTTGCCAGCGCAAATGCGAAGCGTGTGACCTGAGTCAGTTCAGGGAGCCTCTGATCCATTATGCACGGGCGCGACGAATCTTTGCGGGAGAAGGTGAGACCGGGAACCGGTCGAGAGGCTGGCCTGGGCCATGCTCCGGTCCGGCTCTGGCGAGTGCGGTTTGGTTACTCCAAATAAGCGAGCCGGAACGGGGCGGAGCGCCCGCAAAGGCCCGTCCCATCCGGGTTTCGCCGCAAAAGCCGCATCTCGCACGTGGCTCACCTCGGCCGTAGCGGTGCTACTGTCTCGCGGCTCGCTCCGCACGATCTGCGGCTTTTGCGGCAGAAACGCGCTCCGCGCATAATGGATCAGAGGCTCCCGGGACCAAAACCTTCCAGGAAAGATGCCAGGTTTTCGCCCAGCGCCGGGCACAGGTAGCCGCCTTCCTGCACCAGCAACGTGGGCAGGCCCAGGCTGGCAATCCGGCTGGCAATTTTTCCAAAGCCCGCAGTGCTGACGGCGAGGCCTTTTAGCGGATCGCCCGCGTAGGCATCGAGCCCCAATGCAACCACCATGGCCTGGGGCGCGAAAGCGGATATGCGCGCCAGCGCCTGGTCCAGTGTTTTCAAATAGCCACTGTCTTCAGTACCTCGCGGCAAGGGCAGGTTGAGGTTGTATCCCTTCCCCGGCCCTGTTCCCCGCTCACTGGCATGGCCCCAGAAGAAGGGGTAAAAACGCACCGGGTCCGCATGTATCGATACGGTCAGAACATCTGGCCGGTGATAAAAAATATCCTGTGTCCCATTGCCGTGGTGCACGTCGATATCCAGGATGGCGACACGCTCGAACCGGGTGCGCAATGTTTGCGCTGCGGCCGCCGTATTGTTGAGGTAACAGAACCCTGCAGCAAAATCCCGGGCGGCATGATGGCCGGGAGGACGGGCCAGGGCATAACACGCGGCAGCGCCGTCAAGTAGCAGTTGCGCACCGTGCACCGCGGTGTGCGCGCTGGCCAGGGCACTGCGCCAGGTTTCCGCAGAAATCGGGCACGAGGTATCCGCCATGTGGAATCCGGCCTGCCCTACAGCGGATGCCGGGTAGGCGCCATCGCGCCGGTCCGGGTGGATATTGGGAATCACTTCCGCTGAAGCTCCCTCGATATAGCCCCAGCGTCGATAGATATTCTGCAGGAACTGCAAGTACTCCGGAGTATGAATGGCGGCTACCGGATCGAGGCCATAGTCAGGCGGTTCGATGTGCTTGAGACCACACTTGAGGGCAGCATCGAGCAAACGTTCTGCGCGTTGCGGCACCTCCGGGTTAGGCTGCATTGCACCGGATGAGAGGAAGTACTGCGGACTGTGCAGCTGCTGAATCTCGGCATAGATAACGTTCATAGGCCCCCGTAATTTCTTGCCCTGCACGTCTTCACTGCAGGCGTTTGAGGGCTTCAAAGCCCTCGTAGACGGCCTTGAAGATGCACTCCTGCTCGGCCAGCTCCAATCCAATCCCTGAATAAAACCTTTTCGCCGCCTCGTTGGATCGGTCCACCGAAAGCCGCAGGTAAACCGCACCCCGCTCGCCCGCGCGTCGGGCAGTTTCCGCGATCAAGCGACGGCCCAGCCCTGTGCCACGCTGGCTGTCGCTCACGTACAGGTCCTGCACGTACACACCCATGCGTCCTTTCCAACTGGAATAACTGTAGAAATACAGGCATAAGCCGACCGCTTCACCGGCCTGTTCAGCAACCAGGGCATGAAAAGCCGGAGCCGCGGAAAATCCGAAACGGCGGAAATCGTCGACGCTGCACAACACCCGATCACTCGCTCCAACATCACGCGCCAGCGCCAGCACCATGGCGTGCATGGCTTCTGCATCGGCTATCGTTGCCGACCGGATGGTTACTCCGGCTTTGCCTTGCTCTGTCATCGTTGGCAGCTTGTGGCGCAAACATCCAGTCCCAATTGTACAGCCAGGGCATCCAGGCTCTGCGCCAGGATGTCCGTGATCTCCACCAATTGTTCATCGCTCACGATCAGTGGCGGACAGACCATGAAATGATCCCCTTCCAAACCACCGCGCGTGCGGCGTGAATAAATGATCAACCCCCGGGAATACGCCTGCTCAACCAGTTCCACGTGGGCATTCATCTGCGCCGGCAAAGGTTGCATGGTGCTGCGATCAGCGACGAGTTCAAACGCCAGCAACAGCCCCTTGCCGCGTACATCACCAATAAAAGGATAGCGCTGCATCATGTTGACCAGTGCCGCCTTGAGTTTTTCTCCTTGCCCCTGTGCTTTGCGCACCAGGCCCAGGCGTTCTACCTCCTGCAGCACCGCCAGCCCTGCGCTGCATGCCAGTGGATTGCCTGCGTAAGTATAACCATGCGCAAACCCGCCATCGGCCATGACGGCATCCACGATGCGCCGGTCGGCTGCCATGGCCCCCAGCGGGGCATAGCCGGCAGCAAAGCCCTTGGCCATGGCAATGATGTCCGGGCGATGGTTCCAGTGCTCACAGGCCAGGAATTTGCCAGTGCGTCCAGCGCCCGTCATGACCTCGTCCGCAATCAGGAGAATGCCAAATTCTGCGCATATTTCCTGCACCCGGCGATGCCACGAGTCCGGAGCAACCAGCGCACCTGTCGAAGCCCCGCCAACAGGTTCCATGATAAAGGCCAGTACCGTATCGGGTCCCTGGCGCAGGATTTCTTCGCGCAACAACTCTGCATAACGCAACC